>JAISDY010000115.1 GCA_031264425.1 Endomicrobium sp.
CCAAAAGTGACGTCTTCTGTTATAAAGTTTAAAAATAAAAAGGCTGAAGTGCCAGAACCTATTCTTTTTGAGTTTGTAAAACATGCTTTTAACATGAGAAGAAAGACAATTTTGAATTGTATCAGCTCTTTTTGCGACATACCCAAAGACAAAGGTTCAAGTATTTTAGAGGGTTTTGGATTAAATGCATTTTTAAGACCGGATAAGTTGTCTATTCTTGATTTCTTAAGTTTGACAAAGGAAATTAAAAATTATAGAATTTGTCGTGCAGATTTTTGATTTTTTTCATTTCAAAGAAAGCCGATTTTTTTGCTTGTTAATTACATTATCCACAATTGTGGATAACTTGGGGATAAGATGAGTTTTTCAGCTTCAGATTTATGGCAAAAAGTTGTGGATAACCTTAAAACGTCTATTACGCCGGAAACTTATAATTTGTGGATTTCTCCACTTAAACCTTTATCTTTTGAAAACAATATATTTGTTTTGGAAGTTCCAAATGTTTATTTTTCTCAGTGGATAGAAAATAATCAATTAAAAAATATTGAAAACATTCTGTCAGATTCTTGCGGGCAACAAATGATTTTACAGCTAAAACCGCAACAAGACATATCGTCAATAATAGAAAAAACTGAAAATATCCCTGTTCATATAGACGCTTCAATTCAAGCTCTTCAAAAAGACCAAATAAATCCTAAATACATATTCCCAGGATTTGTTATAGGAGCGTCTAACAGATTTGCTCATGGCTGCGCTGAAGCGGTAGCAAAAAATCCGGGCAAACAATTTAATCCTCTTTTCCTTTACAGCGGCGTAGGACTAGGCAAAACACACTTACTTCACGCTATAGGAAACCATATTAAGCAAACATTGCCAAGTTCTAGGGTTCTTTATGTAACATGCGAAAAGTTTGTTACTGAGTTTATTGAATCAATTCGCTTTGATAAAGTATCGTCTTTTAAAAATAAATATAGAAGTCTGGATTGTTTGTTGATTGACGATATTCAGTTTTTGATGGGAAAAGAAAGTTCTCAGGAAGAATTTTTCCACATGTTTAATAATTTGTTCAACGCAAAAAAGCAGCTTGTTATATCTTCCGACCGACCGCCAAAAGAGCTTGAAGGCGTTGAAGACAGACTTATTTCAAGATTTGAATGGGGTATTATAGCCGATATTCAACAACCCGATTTAGAAACAAGAATTGCTATCTTGCGTAAAAAAGCCGAAGAAGAGAAAATTTATGTGCCTGATGACGTTGTTCTGCAAATAGCTACCCAAGTTAAGTCTAACATAAGGCAATTGGAAGGGTCTCTTTTAAGAATAACCGCATTTTCTTTGTTCACAGGAACCCCTTTGACTGTTGATTCTGTACAAAAAATGCTCAGAGATATTATAAAGACAGATGAATCCGCTCACATAACGATAGAAGGCATTCAGAAAGTTGTCGCTGACGAATTTAGTATTGATTTAAGAGATATGAAATCTAAACGCAGAACTGACGTCATAGCTTTCCCAAGACAAATAGCCATGTATCTTGCCAGAACGCTTAGCGATGAGTTTTCTACAAATGCCATTGGTGACGCTTTTGGTGGAAGAGATCACTCAACAGTTATGCATGCCTGTAACAAAATCAAAGAAAAAATGGATTCAGATCCTTATTTTAACGCTAAAATCAATCAGATAATTAAAAAATTTCGCAACTCAGATTAACTTCTATCTAAGTGAAATGTTCCCACCTTTTGACTTTCAAAAACTATACACTTTTACACTTATCTGATAATCTCGGGATTTTACAAGCAAAAAAGAACAACTTTTATAAAAAATATGGAATATTGCGGTAAAACGATAAGTTATATATTTTAAAATTAATAAAGTTAAAAATCAGGCGATTTATGTATAAAATTAATTTCTTATTATTAGGCAAAATACTGTGCATAACTTTTCAAAAAATTGTATAATCATATTGTCTAATAATAGTATGGATAACTATGATAATTTATCAACAAAATTATCATTGAGTTGTCTTTTTAATTTTATTTGGTAATTATAATTTTTTTTGATTATTTACAACTTATCAACAATATACATAATACTATTACAACTAAATGCAATTTTCATTAAACCAGGAGGAATTAAATGAGAGTAATTTGTGGAAAAGAAGAGCTTAGTAAGGGAATACAAACAATATCTCCTGTAGCTTCATCTAAAAGCACACTTCCGGTTCTTTCAAATTTTCTATTTGAAACTGAAGAAGGAAAAATAAAACTTTCTTCTACAGATTTAGAAATAGCAGTTAAATGTTATATTAAAGGAGAAATTTTAGAAGAAGGCGGTATCACAATACCGGCCAAAAGATTTTCCGACATTATAAAAGAATTGTCGTCAGGAAATGAAATAGACATAAAGGCAGACGAAACTAATCAAATAAATATAACGTCAGGAAAATCTAAATTTAATCTTATGGGTATATCAAAAAGTGAATATCCCGTAATACCAGATTTTCCAAGTGAAAATAATTTTACTATTAAAAGAGAGATTTTTGCCTCACTTCTTAAAAAAACCGTCTTTGCTGTTTCTAAAGATGCTCAAAGATACGTTTTAAACGGTGTTTATTTCATTTTAGAAGAGAATATTTTAAAAATGGCAGCCACTGATGGCAGAAGACTTGCTTATGTGACTACAAACGAAGTAAAAGGTGTTAAACCTCAAACAAAAATAAAAGTAATAGTACCCACAAAAGCAATAACAGATATATTAAGACTTCTTTCTTCTGATATAAAAGCCGAAGACATAAAGATAGGCATAACTGGAAATCAAATAGCTTTAGAAATAGAAGATATAACATTTCTTTCCACGCTTATAGAAGGTATTTTCCCAAATTACGAGCAGGTAATACCTAAAACTTCTGAGATAAAGGTCAAATTAAATGTAAAAGATACTTTATCTGCAGTAAAACAAATGGCTCTTTTAACTGCAGATAAAATATCATCAGATAGGTCGTCCGCAGTTAAGTTCTACTTTAACTCTAATATTTTAAGAATTTCAGCTTCTACAGCAGGTCTGGGATCCGGAGAAGTTGAGATAGAGATAGACTATAAAGCCGAGCCCACAGAAATAAATTTTAACCCTAATTTCATAAAAGAAGTATTGCAGAATATTGATGAGGAATCAATAATATTTGAGTTTAAAAACTCTCTTAACCCGGCTACTATAGTGCCTGAAAAAGACAAAAACTACCTTTGTGTAGTAATGCCAATGAGAGTCTAAACATGCCTTGGACTAAAGCAAGCGAAATAATAGAACTTCTAAGGAAGAGGCTTGGTTTAGAGGAAGAGTTTTTTACCGTTGAGCGGGTTTGGAATAAAGAAGTTGGCATAGAAGGGGTAGAGATAATAGGCTACAAAAACGGGACTGTTTTTACAAAAACCCAAAGTTCAGTTGCTGTGAGTGAAGTTACTTTTCGCAAAAAAGAAATTATAAAAAACTTAAATCAGTATATTGGTATGCAAAAGATAAAAAATATTAAAGTAAAAATAGAAGCATAATAGCTTTAATATTTGTTCATTTTAAACAATCAAACAAATAGAAATTTTAAAAGAGGAGCTGTCATGGCAAACGAAGAAGTAAAGCAAGAAGTTAAAAAAGACAGTTACAATGCTTCTAATATTCAAATTCTTGAAGGGTTAGAAGCAGTTCGTAAAAGACCCGCTATGTATATTGGTTCTACAGGAAGCCAAGGTCTTCATCATTTAGTTTACGAAGTGGTAGATAATTCCATAGACGAAGTTTTGGCGGGGTTTTGTAAAAATATTGACGTTACAATACACGTCGATAGCTCAATAACAGTTTTAGACGACGGACGTGGTATTCCTGTTGATCCTCACCCGGATCCTAAGTATAAAGGCGTATCTGCATTGGAAATTGTGCTTACAAAACTACACGCGGGTGGAAAGTTTGATAAGAATTCTTATAAAGTTTCTGGAGGTTTGCACGGTGTTGGCGTATCGTGCGTAAACGCTTTGAGCGATTCTATGGAAGTTGAAGTTTATCGCAATGGCAAAGTTTACAAACAGAGCTATTCAAAAGGGAAACCTTTGGGTCCGGTTAAAGAATTTGGAACTACGGACCAACGAGGAACTAAAGTTACATTCCATCCTGACGCCGAGATTTTTTCTGTAATGACATACTCTTTTGATATTTTGGCAAACAGACTTAGAGAATTAGCATTTTTAAACGCTGGAACACACATTAGAATTGCCGACGAAAGAAATGACAAAGAGCATATTTTTGACTACGAAGGCGGAATAAAAACTTTTGTACAGTACTTAAACACGAATAAGAATGTTATAAACAAAGAGCCTATTTATTTTGAAAAAGAAAAAGAAGGCGTGGAAGTAGCAATTGCAATGCAATATAACGATTCTTACAATGAGCAGATTTTTACTTTCGTCAATAACATTAACACAATAGAAGGTGGGACGCATTTGTCAGGGTTTCGCTCTGCTTTGACAAGGTCTGTAAACGAATACATTAAAAAAAATGAAATATCTAAAGTAAAAGACTTAAAACTTTCAGGAGAAGATGTCCGCGAAGGGCTAACAGCAGTTATTTCAACAAAAGTGCCTAACCCACAGTTTGAAGGACAGACAAAAACAAAACTCGGAAACTCTGAAGTTGAAGGCATAACTCAATCTATAGTGGGCGACGCTCTAACAACTTTCTTGGAAGAAAATCCGGGTATTGCAAATCAAATTTTGGAAAAAGCCATTAATGCTGCGGAAGCCAGAGAAGCTGCAAGAAAAGCAAGAGAGCTTACAAGAAGGAAAGGAGCGTTGGACTCCACGTCGCTTCCCGGTAAACTTGCCGATTGTTCCGAAAAAGACCCTCAGAAAACCGAGCTTTTTATAGTTGAGGGAGATTCCGCAGGAGGTTCTGCAAAGCAAGGTAGGGATAGATCTTTCCAAGCAATTCTTCCGCTTAGAGGAAAAATTCTAAACGTAGAGAAATCTCGTCTTACAAAAGTTCTGGCAAATGAAGAAATAAGAACGTTAATTACGGCAATTGGAGCGGGAGTAGGAAAAGACGAACAGGATTTTAATATAGATAAAGCTCGTTACCATAAAATTATCATAATGACCGATGCTGACGTTGACGGTGCGCACATAAGAACATTGTTGTTAACATTCTTTTACAGACAAATGCCGCAGCTTTTGGAAAAGGGCTATGTTTACATTGCCCAGCCTCCTCTTTATAAAGTGAAAAAAAGTAAGAAAGAAATGTATTTAGATTCCGAAGAAGAATTAGATAAATTTTTGTTTTCGTCAGCGATTGACGGATTGTCTTTATCATTGTTACAGGATGGTAAAGAAATAAAAGAAATAGACGACAAAACTTTACGTAAAATAGTAACAAGCATAAGCGAGTTGGATACTCTTTTAAAGAAGATACACAAGAAAGGAGTTTTTTGGAAAGATTATCTTAAATTTAAAGAAGAAGGAAAACTTCCTCTTTACAGGACTGTTGTGGAAGGCAACGTTAGATATATTTACTCTGACAAAGAGTGGAAAGAATTTAAAGACCAACTTCTTGTAAAACGTAGGGAGCTTCTTGCTTCGCAAGGGGAACTTGCAGAAATAACGGAAAATCTTCAGTTAGACGACATAATGCCGGAATATAAGGACTTGTGGGAGCTTGCTCGTATAGATAAACTTGCAAAACAGCTTGAAGAAGAAGGATTGCACCTAGAACATTACGGAGAATCACACACAAAGCCTGTTTACAGGCTTCAAGATGCGCAAAAGAAAATGCAGGGTGATATTTACGATCTTCACTCTACAACAGAGCTTGTTGAAACTATTAGAGAAATTGGCAACAAAGGAACAACTATACAAAGGTACAAAGGTCTTGGAGAAATGAACCCTGACCAACTTTGGGAAACTACAATGGACGTTAAGAATAGAAAGCTATTGCAAGTTAAACTTGAAGACGCCATAGAAACAGATAGAATATTTACAACTCTAATGGGCGATCAAGTAGAGCCAAGAAGAGCCTTTATTCAAATGCACGCATTGGACGTAATAAATTTGGATATTTGAGAATAATCGGGTGACTAGTTTGTATGTTGTGAGTAAGCATACAGGCTAAAACTGAAGACTCAAATATGTAATAACTAAATTGTCTGGAATAGTTTTAAGTTTAAAATAAAAGTGTATTACAAGAGTGGATGGTGGTATAAGATTTCGCCACTTTATGACAGTTTAAATATAATATTTCCTCAAAGCGCAAAAATAATTATTAGAGAAAAAAACTATAAAATACAGTATATTTTAACTATATTTAGAAACTAAATCTTGCAAGAGGTTAGAAATGTCAAAAGAAAAAGAAACAAAAGAAGAGCAAGTGGCAATGCAGCCGGCAAGCATTGCCCCTCGCAATATTGAAGACGAAATGAGAAATTCCTATATAGATTATGCCATGAGCGTAATTGTGGGAAGGGCGTTGCCAGATGTTCGCGACGGTTTAAAACCTGTTCATAGAAGAATACTTTATGCCATGAAAGAAATGGGATTAAAACATAATACAGCCTACAAAAAATCCGCCAGAGTAGTCGGAGATGTTTTGGGTAAGTATCACCCTCACGGCGATTCTGCCGTTTATGGCGCTGTGGTAAGAATGGCGCAGGATTTTTCCCTAAGATACCCTATGATTGATGGACAGGGAAACTTTGGAAGCATAGATGGCGACTTTGCCGCAGCTATGCGTTATACCGAAGTAAGAATGGACGCAATTACTGAAGAGATGCTTGCGGACTTGGATAAAAATACGGTTGATTTTATACCTAATTACGACGGGTCTTTAAAAGAGCCTTTAATACTCCCTTCAAAAATTCCCAGCCTTTTGATTAATGGATCGGCGGGTATCGCTGTAGGTATGGCTACCAATATTCCTACTCATAACATAGGTGAAATCAGCGACGCTTTAATCGCTTTAATAGACGATGAAGATTTGCCTGTATCCGAGCTTGCTAAGCATATTAAAGGTCCTGATTTTCCCACAGGGGCTATAATTTTAGGAAAAGGCGGGATAAAAGATTATATGGAAAAAGGCAGAGGCTCCGTAAAAATAAGAGCCAAAGCCGAAATAGAAGAAGCCAAAAGCGGAAGAGAAGCTATAATAGTAAACGAGATTCCGTACCAAGTAAACAAAGCAAATCTTATAACTTCAATAGCCGATTTGGTAAAAGACAAAAAGATTGACGGTATTTCTGATTTACGCGATGAATCCGACCGTGATGGTATAAGAATTGTTATAGAACTAAAGAGAGACGCAAATGCCCAAGTTGTGTTGAATCAACTTTACAAACACACACAGATGCAGTCGTCTTTTGGCGTTATAATGCTTGCGCTTGTAAACAATAGACCTAAAGTGATGAACATAAAAGAGATTTTAGTTCACCATATTGAACATAGAAAGGTTGTCATAACTAGAAGAACAAAGTTTGACCTGCAAAAGTCTGAGGCAAGAGCGCGCATATTGGAAGGCTTAAAAATAGCCATAGACAATATAGACACTATTGTTAAGATTATAAAAGAATCGCCTGATGAAGACATAGCTCGTGCAGGACTTATGAACAAGTTCCGTTTAACAAAGATTCAATCTGAAGCTATCTTGGAAATGAAGATTCGCCAGCTTACCGGGTTAAAAAGAAAAGAGATAGATGAAGAATATCTGGAAACTATAAAACTTATAGAAAAACTTCGTTCTATTTTAGCAGACCCTAAAAAAATTCTTTCAATAATAAAAGACGAGTCCATTGAAATAAAGAAAAAGTACGGCGACAAGAGAAGGACTCAAATACAGGCGGCAGAAGCCGATTTTAATATTGAAGATTTAATTCAACAGGAAGAAGTTGCGGTGACAATGTCCCACGCAGGCTATATTAAGCGCATACCTCTTGATACTTATAAAGCTCAGCACAGAGGGGGACGCGGAATAACTGCAATGAATACAAAAGAAGAGGATTTTGTAGAAAACTTATTCATTACAAGCTCGCACGCTTATATGCTCTTCTTTACAACCAGAGGAAGATTATATTGGACAAGAGTTTACGAAATTCCGGAAGGGACAAGAACATCTAAGGGAAAAGCTATAGTAAACCTCTTGCAGCTGCAAGGAACAGAGGAAAAAATTACAGCCGCAATTCCTATAAGGTCGTTTAATCCTAAAGATCTTAAAGACGAGTATTTGTTAATGTGTACTAGAAATGGCACTATTAAAAAAATTGCGTTAGCCGAGTTTACAAACCCAAGAAGAGGAGGCATAATAGCTATTAAACTTGAAGATGGCGACATCTTAACTGAAGTAAAAGCCATAGAGAAAAATCCTGAAGTTATAATCGCAACCAAAAAAGGCATAGCGATAAGGTTTAAAGAAAGCGACGTGCGCGCAATAGGGCGCAATGGAATGGGCGTAAATGGGATTTCTCTTGAAAATGACGATGAAGTTATAGGCATGGAAGTTCTTTCTCCAGACGACGTTTTCTTATCAGTTTCAGAAAACGGCTATGGAAAAAGAACAGAAGTGGGCAAATATCGTTTGCAAAAGAGAGCGGGGCACGGCGTTATTAATATGCAGGCTACAGACAGAAACGGAAACGTTGTAGGCATTAAAAAAGCAAATGACGGCGAACTTATGATTATGACCCAAAATGGTATAACTATAAGATTAAGAGTAAACAGCATTTCTGTAATAGGGAGAAATAC
>JAISDY010000049.1 GCA_031264425.1 Endomicrobium sp.
GAATGTTTCCCTAAAACCAAAGAGCTTTCAGGCATGCCGACATCTGCAGGACGCATAATTTCATAGGTTTCTCTTGCTTTAAGCATTCCGTCCTGATGTATGCCTGACTCGTGAGCAAATGCATTTGCTCCAACTATAGCCTTATTTACTTGCACTACTATACCGGTTAAACGAGACACTAACTTACTCGCATTATACAATTCTTTTGTTTTAATTGAATGTGTAACGTTATAATAATGCGGTCTTACTTTTAAAGCCATCGCAAGTTCTTCAAGCGAAGCGTTACCAGCTCTTTCGCCAATTCCGTTAACAGTACATTCAACTTGCCTTGCACCGTTTTCTATTGCAGACAAAGAATTTGCCACAGCAAGACCTAAATCATTATGACAGTGTACACTTATTATTGCTTTGTTAATATTAGGGACTCTTTTTTTGATCTCCGATATTTTAGCTCCAAACTCTACGGGAGTCGTATATCCTACGGTGTCAGGAATATTAACTGTAGAAGCCCCTACGTCTATAACAGCTTCTACAACTTTACACAAATACTCTATGTCAGACCTTCCTGCGTCTTCAGCTGAAAATTCAACGTCTTTACACAAACCTTTTGCGTATTTAACGGCTTTTACAGCCATATCCAAAACTTCAGATCTTGTTTTTTGAAGTTTTTTTTCAATGTGAAGGTCAGAAGTGGCTAGAAAAGTGTGTATCCTTGGCTTTTTTGCATATTTTACTGCGTCCCAACATATTTTTATGTCTTTTTCCGTTGAACGGCACAATCCTGCTATAGACGAGGTTTTTATTTGCTGCGATATTGCTTTTACAGCTTCAAAATCCCCCGCGCTTGACGCTGGAAAACCTGCTTCTATAACGTCCACACCTAAAACCGCAAGTTGATTTGCGATAAGAAGTTTCTCTTTTAAATTTAAACTTGCTCCCGGCGACTGCTCGCCGTCCCTCAATGTTGTATCAAAAAATATTACTTTATCTTTCTTCATGAAAATAACTCCAATAAATAATTTTAAATTAAAAAATTATTTATTGACTAAGTCGCCAGTGTCCTAATATGCCAATTGATAATATTTCTTCAATCATCATAGATTTACCATTTTCAAATCTTCCTAATAGAGCCTATTATCGGCATTGTACCAGAAATAAGCCTTTAGTGTCAAAAAAGTTTAGTTATTAGCGACACCTCAAGAGCGTAAAACCTTATCTTTTTAAACAGTTTTAAAACAAACAATGATTGAAATTTTGAAATAGTTCTGTTAAAGTTTTTTATAAAAGTAAAGAGTTGTAACGTAATTTTTATTAAAGCATGGAACTACAATTGATTATCAATTTAGTTTTTTTAAAAGTTAAGTTTTACACAGTATCGTTAATCCTTTTTCAAGATTAAAGAAATTTGGTATAAGTTTGTATTTTTCAGCCCATGCATGCGCAATTTCAGCTTCGTCTTTTCTATTGGTGTCATCCAGCCAAACTTGTACTTTATTACTTAAATTTTTATAAAGTATTGGTAAAGCAGGATACCTTGCATAAGGATTTGTATTTCCGGGAGGACCGTCAATAATTAACAAATCAATCTCTTTTAAGTCTAAAGTGTCAACTATTTTTTCGTCATACCAAAATACAGGTTTTTCGTTGCATAAATGCTCACCAGTCCAAATCTTAAGCTGTGCTAAACGTAAATCAAGAAATAATGATAAATTTTCATTTTTAATAACTTCCATTGTTTCTTCCATGAATTTTTCTAGGTGTTCTATAGATATAAGACGTCCTGAATTGTTTTGGCTTAAAGCATCGCATATAACAATAGTTGAAACGCCACTTCCAAACTCTAAAACAGTTTTAGGTTTTGCATTTGTTATATATTCATGGAGCTTTAGCAATACATCTGGAGACATTGCCCAGTTTCTCATTGGAGGCAAACTATTTTTAATTTTTAATCTTTTGCTGAGCCAAAATAAACTTTCAAGCTGAGTGTAATTTAAATGTTCATTATTTTTGCAAATATTTATCAATTCTTTTTTAAAGTCTTGGGTTTGAGAAAGAACAATGTTCTTGATCTCGTCTTTATGTGTTAGGAGTGTATCAGAAAATTGTTTCTTAACAGAATCAGTTTTATTTATCAATTCTTTTTTAAAGTCTTGAGTTTGAGAAAGAACAATGTTCTTGATCTCATCTTTTAAATTTTTAATACTCTTCTCTTGTTCTTTAAGTTTTACCAAAAGTTCTTTATGTTTTCTTTTGATTTTTATCTTTATCCTAAAAATTCCAATTACTTTGTATATTCCATCGTTCTTTATACAAAGTATATTTTCTAAGAACATTGTAATATTCTTTCTAAATTTTAGAAGTCTTTCTTTGCGCAACTTAATCTTCAATCCAAATATGTTAATAACTTTATGAGTATTTTCATTATATACATATACACAAAAGAAGTACTTTAAAATTCGCTCATAACGAGGGTTAACAATCAAAATAGGATAATCAATTTTCAACTTTTTAGAAAGACTTTTTACTTTTCTGTTAGCTTCTTTGTACAATCTTTGGTCATACTCAAGTCTTTTAAAAAGACTCTTTACAACAATATAAAAATATTTTTTATATTGTTGTTCATATTTATCATATATGTGTTTGAGAATATACAATATATCTAATATACCTACATAATTTTTATTCCTCATGTACATAATAGAACTCTTTCGTATAAGTCTGTGATAAAATGATTTGTCATGATAGTAAATTGTCTTTATCACTGAGAAATAATACCAATGCCAAGCCTCATCCTCATTTATAAGGTTAACTGGAAACCTTAATTTATACGCATTGATTATACTCATTTTATATAGCTTTCCGCATGAAGCTACGCGATAATCAAAAAAATTTCCTTCAAATTTATATAATCCACTTGGTTTCTTAAATTTATTATAATACTCTTTAAACTTGTCAGACATATTCATCATGCTAGTATCTTCTGGAATGACTACAAAATCACACAAAACAATATCAATATTTCCTTTTAACATTGTATCGTAAAAATTTTTAATAGTATCAATCTCTATCCAGTCATCTGAATCTAAAAAGAAAACATACGGCGAACGTACGATATCTAAACCTCTGTTTCTTGCAGCTGATAATCCACTGTTTTTTTGATTTACTACAATTACCCTTTTATCTTTATTTGTATATTCATTTAAAATTTTGAGAGAGTTATCCGTAGAACCGTCATTTATGCAAATAATCTCAATATCTTTAAGAGTTTGATTAACGACACTGTCAAGGCAGTGACATAAATATTTCTCTGTATTATAAACAGGAATTATTACTGATACTTTTGGATACTTTGTATAAGCTATCCAAAAGTCATTGAAAAAGAATTTCGTGTCTTGTTTTAGAGATGACAATGTATCTTTTAAAACATATTCAATATCAGAATTTTCTTGAACCTTGTTTTTAAATAGTGTTGTATGGCTGTTATTATTTATTCTTTCTACAATTTTAGCGTGCAAAGTCTCATAAGCATATTTTTTAGTTAACTCAAGCGACAATTTTAATCCTTTTGCAAGCGCTACTGCTTGTATAAAATTAAACTCAGATATATAAGGTTTATGTCCAGTTCTATAACAATAAACAATATCTTTAATTGCATAAAATTTTTCTGCATAAGCCATATACTTAATAAACCAAGGAGGATCTTGATATCTAATAAAATCAGGAAAATATAAATTATTATTTTTCAGTAAACTAAAATTATAAATAAATCTCTGATAGTAATAGTCATATTGATAATCTATAAAATTCATTAATTGATTTTTTATAAAGTAACTCTCTTGAAAATTATTTTTAATATAATTGCCTTTAGCATCGCATAAAGAGAGTGAACCTCCACAAACAAGGGTACCTTCATTCTCAGACGTATTATATAGACTCTGTAATACTTCATTAGTCGGGTAAAAATCATCGGCATCCATAAATGCAAAATACTTCCCTCGTACAGTTCTTAAAGCACTGTTTCTTGCAATAGCTACCCCAGCATTCTTCTGCTGTAAAATTACAAATCTACTATCTCTATTCGCGTATTCATTTAAAATTTGAAGCGAATTATCCGTAGAACCGTCATTTATGCAAATAATTTCAATATCTTTCAGTGTTTGATTAACAACGCTGTCAAGGCATTGGCGTAGATATTTTTCTGTATTGTAAACAGGAATTATTACCGATACTTTTGGCACAAGGACTCCTTATTTTTGAAATCCTAAATAATGTCTTAGGAAAACAGGCAATAATTTGAATCTTTTTACTCTTTTAACAAAATCATAGTAAACATCTTTGTAAAAATACTCTTTTGGCAGATTGAATGCTTCATATTTTGTCAATAAAATATATAGATTTGTAAGCACATTAATACAAGCAAGCTTATGACTCTTCAGAGTCTTTAGGTTGTACATAGATATTTCACAAAATTTATTAATAAAACTTTCCTTGTGTTGTTGATAAATGCCTTTCATCAGTAAAAAATTTCTTAGAGAGTCCAGCGCTTTAATAAAATCTAGGCATGAATTATGATTATTATTCTGGAGACTCGCCATATTATTTATTCTATATGTAATAAGATATTTTTCAAGTATGACTGTTTTGGTAGATATTGCAATAGCGGAGTAAACAAAAAATAAGTCATTTGTTCTCGTAATTTTTTGAAATTTCAAGTTATTTTCAATAATAAAGTTTCTTTTAAAGAACTTACTCCATACATTTGGGGTAAAAATTCTAATTAGTCTCGGCGAGTCTTCTTTATAAAAAATTTTTTTGTCAGGAAAACTACCAAGCTTTATAAGATTAATATTTCCTGTAATATCACAATATTTTTTATAAAAAGATAAAACTATATCACATTGATTTTCCTCAGCTGTGTCATAAAATTCCTCTAATGCATCAAGCTCAAAAAAATCATCACTATCCCAAAACATAAGATATTTCCCATTACTTATCACAAGTCCTTTATTCCTTGACGCTTCAGCTCCTTCATTCGTACTATTTATTACTACAATTCTGTTATCTTTATTTGCATACTCATTTAAAATTTGAAGCGAATTATCCGTAGAACCGTCATTTATGCAGATAATCTCAATATCTTTAAGAGTTTGATTAACAACGCTGTCAAGGCACTGACGTAGATATTTTTCTGTATTGTAAACAGGAATTATTACTGATACTTTTGGTGCTGATGTCATTTAAAATCCTTATAGTTGCCCTATTAATTTATCTTATATATTAGAATTACCTATAATATGACATACAAATCTATTTTTTCTGGCTTCTTGTGAGTTTATGATATTTCTTAAGTCAAATATAATTTTATTACGAACAAGTGTTCTTATTTTAGCCCAATCCAGAAATTTGAAATGTTCACATTCTGTACCAAACGCAATTAAATCGGCATCTTTTACTGCATTATACACATCTACAGCATAAGTTACCCTAGACTTAAATATTTTTTTAGAGTTATCAATAGCCATAGGATCATATACGCAAACATCAATATTTTTATCTAGCAATTCCATTATTATGTCAGTTGATGGAGATGATCTGCAGTCATCTACTCCTGCTTTAAAAGCTAATCCTAAAAAGGCTATTTTAGGATTTTTATACTCTTCAACAAGATGTAAAATTTTTGCAGCTAGCTCTTTTTTTCTAGATTCATTTGCCACAATTGTGGACTCTACAAGCCTAAGACGTGAACCAGCAGATTTCCCAAAATTTGCTAGAGCTAAAGTATCTTTAGGAAAACAGTTACCGCCAAATCCCGGACCGGGATTTAAAAATTTTTCTCCGATGCGTGTATCAAGACCCATAGCATACGCTACATCATATACATTACATCCGCTTTTCTCACATAAATTGGAAAGTTCATTTATAAAAGTAATTTTCATTGCAAGAAATGAATTTGACGCATACTTTATCATTTCAGCTGAAGTACGAGATGTGAAGAAAATCTTGGTTTTATCTTTGAAAGGACTATAAAGTTTTTCTAGGACATTTTTTGCTCTTTGTGATTCTACTCCAATAACTATACGGTCAGGTTCAAAAATATCATGTATTGCCATTCCTTCTCGTAAAAACTCAGGAATTGATACAAGATCAAAGGATGCTTTCGGATTAAGTTGCTTTATTAAGTTCTCTATTTCTTTGCAAGTGCCGGGCAGAACTGTTGACTTGATTACAATAGTTGTGTATCTATCTAGGTAATTTGCAATATCATGTGCTACTATGTATATACATGACAAATCTACCCCCCCCCCGAAGAGTGGGTGTATCCACTGCTATTGTTATAACATCTGCTTTTCCTATGCTTTCTAATGACGTGGAAAAACTCAATCTTTTGGCAGTAACGTTTTTTATGAGTAAATGTTTAAGTTTAGCCTCAGCTATTGTTGGCTCACATTTCTGCAAAAGATCTATTTTTTCTTTATCCTTATCAATCCCCACAACTACATTTCCTAGCTCTGAAAAAGCGATAGCAATAGGAAGACCTACATAACCAAGTCCTATGACATGCATATTCATAATACTATTTACCCTATACCTTTAACTTAAAATTTTTTTAACTTTTTTGAGACATAATACAACTACGCCAAGAAAACCATGAATACAAAAAAAATTCCTAACAAATACGCGTTTGCCTCTATTAAACATAAAAGCAGATACTAAAATTCCAAGCATTTTATTAATATTACCATGCACTACAAACTTTGCATATTCTTTGTATGTATGCGATATACTAATGGCTTGGTAAACAAAGGAGTTATTTTTGTCAAAATAAGGATTTGTCTCAAAAGATAAAATACTAAAATAAGCTTTAAATTTCAAGAAATATTCATTTTTATACTCTTTTTTAATCTTATGTGTCCATTTCTCCAAGTTAGTGAAAGCAAAAAATTTGGCTAACTTGAGATATTTCTCTTTATCAGTGTCATTAAGCGCATTTGTTGCTTTTATAACCTCGTAAATTTTATTATGACAATCAAACAAAATGAAGGGCGAGCGATCTAAGCCTGCAGTATCTGAGCAAGAAGAAATCCTTTCATTTCTATAGAAATATTGACCCTTTTGAGATATAGTAATATTCTTTGCAAGCATTGATGATATAAAAGTAAAAGAAACATCTGAGAAAATTTTAACTTCTTGGAAAAATATACCATTATCTATTAAAAAGTCTCTTCTATATATTTTAAACCAAGAATAACTAATAAAAAACAAACGTCTTTCTTTTTCATCTTCGCTGCCTTTGTTCCAATTCCATGAACTTTTTTTGTTTTGTTTAACGTTTACTATTGTGCTAGCAGCAACTATATCGCTATTCTCTTTTTCCGCAGTCAAATATAAGTTTTCATAAAAATTTAAATCAATCCAGTCATCGCTATCAACAAAACCTATATACCTTCCTTTTGATACGCGTATGCCAAAATTTCTTGCAAAAGATACGCCTTTGTTATCAATTAGGTTAAGCAATTTAATTCTATTATCGCTTGAAGCATATTCATTTAAAATTTTGAGAGAGTTATCCTTAGAACCGTCATTTATGCAAATAATTTCAATATCTTTCAGTGTTTGATTAACAACGCTGTCAAGGCATTGACGTAGATATTTCTCTGTATTGTAAACAGGAATTATTACCGATACTTTTGGACTATTCATTACCAAAAACTTCCTTGATTAAAAACTCAATTTTATATTCTAACACAATATAAAGATAATTATAAAGTTAGGTAATTATAAAATATTTAATAAATTGTTGAAATCTTCTAAAGTTGTCATACTATTAATCTCGCCGCGAATTTTTGCGGCGTTTGGCATATCTTTAACATAATAATGCACCACTTTACGCATCAATACCAGTCCTTTTTTTTCGCCGTAGAACTCGGTAGAATATATCACGTGCTGTTTTAGCCATTTAATTTTTTCTTTTTGTGTCGGTAAAGAAAGTTTTTTGCCTGTTTTAAAGAATTCTTCAATCCTTCTAAATATTGAATAATTGCCGATGGCGCCACGCCCTATCATTATTCCTGCACAATTTGGAACTTTTAAGAATTCTAAAGCAGTTTCTTCGTCAATTATGCCGCCGTTGCCAATAATTGGAATTTTTGCGCACGCGCAAGACTGGGCAAATGCATTTAAGTCCGGCGTGCCTGAATGCCCTTGAGACGCCGGTCTCGCATGTACGGCAACCATCTTAATTCCACAATCTTGGGCTATTTTTATAATTTCAGGCGCTACGTTTTGTCTCGGTAGAAG
This sequence comes from Endomicrobium sp., assembly GCA_031264425.1. GTDB lineage: Bacteria > Elusimicrobiota > Endomicrobiia > Endomicrobiales > Endomicrobiaceae > Endomicrobiellum. Next base: position 8,299 of record JAISDY010000049.1, read on the forward strand.
ACCTATGCGTATTTTAATTGTCACTGGAATTTTAACGCTTTTTACTACGGATTCTAAAATTCTTGAAACCAGCTTCTCGTTTGCAAGAAGTTTTGCTCCCGCGCCTGCTTTTGCAATTTTTCTAACGGGACAGCCAA
>JAISDY010000051.1 GCA_031264425.1 Endomicrobium sp.
GGGTGGCTGACGGGACTTGAACCCGCAACCTTCGGCTCCACAAACCGACGCTCTAACCAATTGAGCTACAACCACCAAAAATAAACGTCTCCGGCGTGAGTTGAACACGCAACCTACTGCTTAGAAGGCAGTTGCTCTATCCAATTGAGCTACGGAGACATCAATTAAGATATCTATTAATGGGGTATATTATAGCAAAGACATTATGATTACGTCAATAATTTGTAGTAGTTCATAATATATTAGACATTTTAACAAAGACAAAACAACAATAAAACAAATGGCAGGCATTTAATAAAATTTGATTAATGCAAAAGCACTTTTTCTGTTTTTGCCTAACCTCAACGATTTGCTTATGTATTTAACAGCAAATTTACTCTAATATGTCTCTAAACTTTTACATAATTACCTATCAATTTTGAGTTTATATGAGATAAAAAGATACTTTTATGAGTTGCGTATTAATAAGTATGCTAAATTTGCAGTTAAAATTATTCCTAAAAAAATGAAACGATTTTTACATTTAAGATTTGTTAAGCAAAACAAAAAAAGGAAGTAAAACAACACCTCAATTACTGTGGGTTTTTCAAAGTTTATAACAGCGTACTTCATATTAGCCATAATATTTGTTATAGATAAAACAAAATTCAAAATTATTGATAAAATTACGGAAACAAGCACGGCTGCATATTTTAAAATAAAAGTTAAAACATAGAAAGAAACGCTTAAATACAAAATAATTCCTACTAACGGCACAACTATAATATTTGTTAGAAAAGAAATTATTGAAAGTTTGCCAAAATAATACATACATATAGGGATTAAAACTATCTGTACAGCTAATGTAATAGATAATACGCCGAAGAAAAAACGAAGTATGAAATTTTTCACATTTTCAAATATGCCGAAAATATCTTTATAAAAACGCATTATTCCTATTGTTGCTCCATAAGACATTTGAAATGAAGCGGTAAACAATTGTTGCGGTTCAAAAATAAGGATAACCAAAGCTGATAAAGCCAAAGAGTTATAAATTAGCGGCTCTCTATCTAAAGCAAAAGATAAAAATATACACGAAAGCATTATTGCGGCTCTTAACGCCGGCGGATTAGCCCCTGTCATAATCACATAAAAGAATATTATTGGAATACTTAAAATGGAGACTTTCTTTAAAGATAATCCTGTAAGTTTTAGAATAAAAAGAGTTATTGCGCTTATAAAACTTACATGTAATCCGCTAACAACTAATATATGCATTACTCCCGAACTTATAAAGTCATTTTTAACACTTTGTGTTAAACAACTTTTGTCGCCAAGTATTAACGATTTTAAAATATCCGCATATGGCTTTTTAAAATAAGCGTTAAATTTATTGGATATGTCTTGCGAAACATTTAAGGCAATTTTTTTAATAGTGTTTGGTTTTGATTCAATATATTCAAAGGAATAGACGTCACAAACAACATAAACGTTATTTCTTGCAAGATATTTTTGATAGTCAAAAGAATCGGACGATTTTGGTCTTTTTAATTTTCCTTCTATGTTTATTATATCGCCGTAATGTATGGAATATCCGTTTGGTGAATTTACAATAATTTTCTCGCCAATAACATTCCCGTTCACGTTATAAGTTTCCAATAGAAATCGTTTTCTATTTTTAAAGACATGAGGCTCTGATAAGACTTTTCCTTCAATTGGAACTATACTATTATTTTCGGCAAACGTATAAAGTCTGCTTTGATTTTCATATGAAAAATACCCGAAGAAATCTGCAAAGACTATTGCTAAAGTGTAGATTAAAAAAACAGTTATGACAGGTCTTTTTCGCAGTAACTTAAGTATCCAATCCATGATGGTCTTAATTATACTAAAATTGATATAATTCCTTTGATATGAGAAATAAAACCGTTTCTTCCATCGGCGAGTTTGGGCTTATAGAAATAATAAAAAGTAAATTTACCAGACTTAACAATAATAAAAATATTGTTATGGGAATCGGAGATGACTGCTTTTGCTTTAATTCGGGAAGTAATACCATTTGCATTACAAAAGATATGCTTGTAGAAGACGTTCATTTTAAAAAAAATTGGATAACTGCCAAAGATCTTGGACAAAAAGCGATTGAAGTTAATGTAAGCGATATTGCCGCTATGGGTAATGTAAAACCAGAGTACGCTTTTATAGGACTTGGCATTCCAGCCGATACCCCTAAAAAGTTTATTACAGATTTAGCCAATGGATTTAAGGCGGCTTGCAATAAATACAAAATGACAGTCGCTGGCGGTGATATGGTAAAAGCTGACAAAATAACAATATCGGTTACTGTTGTGGGAATAACAAAAGATAATATAGTAAAAAGAAGCGGAGCAAATTCAGGAGATTTAATAGGCGTAACCAATACTTTTGGCGACGCAGGAGCTGGACTTGCGTTACTTTATAAACATGGGATAAAATATAAATATTCAAAAGAAGAGCGTTTGCTGACAGCTAAACAAAATAATCCAATAGCAAGACTTAACGAGGCACAAAAAATTGCAAAATATTTAACGTCTTTAACAGATGCTTCCGACGGTCTTTATATCTCAATCGGACTTCTTACAAAAGACTCTGATGTTGGGGCAGATATTTATACTGATAAAGTTCCACTATCCACAGACATCAAAAAAGTTTTTAGAGACGAAAATAGACGCTTAAATTTTGCCCTTTTTGGCGGCGAAGATTATGAGCTTGTATTTACCGTTCCAAAATCTAAAGCCAAAATAGCGAAAAAATTTGTTCCGCAAATTACATATATTGGCGAGATAAACTCGTCAAAAAAGGTAAGATACTTTCACAATGGCAAAGAACAAAAATTTAAATACTTGGGATTTAAACATTTTTAAAAAAAATGTTTTCATAACAAAAACCCCGAAAGAAACAAGAAGTTTGGGTATGGCTTTTGCGGCATTATTAAAAGGCGGAGATATTATATTTTTATAAGGCAATTTAGGCAGCGGCAAAACAACATTTACGCAAGGCGTTGTAAAAGCGTTTGGCAATAAAGATTTTGCCAGAAGCTCAAGTTTTATACTTGTAAACGAATATAAAATTCCAAACAATTTAAAACTTTTTCATTTGGACATGTACAGACTGGAGCCGTCTAGTGTGTGGGATATAGGCATAGAAGAATATATTTATAGCAATAATATTTCGCTTATAGAATGGGCAGACAGACTTATTGGCGCTGAAAAAGACAATCACTGGAATGTTGAAATTGAAAATCTCGCCGCTGGAAGAAGAATTACAATAGAAAATACTAAACGATATAGGGATCATAGATGAAAATTTTAGCTGTTGAAACTTCAGGCAAAACATTTAGCGCAGCGTTAAACGAAAACAACATTACCATAGCGTCATGTTATTATGAATACAGACACATACATTCCGAAATAATTATTCTCGCTGTAGAAAGACTGTTAAAAGATACGCATATTCCCATTGAAAGCATAGATAAATTTGCCGTGTCCGCAGGTCCCGGAAGTTTTACTGGAATAAGAGTAGGTATGACGGCAATCAAAACATTCGCACAAATATTGAATAAGCCCATAACAGCCATAGACTCTCTGACGATTTTGGAAAATTCCGTTATTGAAATAAAAGGAATAAAAATAGTAACGGCTATAGACGCATTAAGGAATGAGGTTTATGTTAAACAAAAAAATGAAGTTATTATTAAAAACATAGATTTATTTATAAAAGATTTAAAAAAGCACAAAAATAAAATTCTGGTAATAGGAAATGCATCAGAAATATACAGAGAAAAATTTGTAAAGAGTTTTGGAGAATACAGCGTTTCCCTGCCTCATATAATGAATATGACCAAGGCAGAAGTTTTGGCTTCTCTAGCATGCAATCTGCCAAATTCAAATTATACAGATATAAAACCCCTTTACATACGCAGCTCTTGGGCGGAAGAAATAAAGAAAAAGTAGAAGATCTTATCTTCAAGACCTTTACTTTGATTAAATTTTTATGCTTATACTATTTTTTCTTCCTTGAAACTTTTTTAGATGTCTTTCTAATAATCTTTTTAGATCCTGTTTTTTTAACTTTTTTAACAATTTTTTTGGCAAACTTTGATTTCACAATTTTCTTTACGCTTTTTTTTGCAGGCTTCTTAGTAACTTTTTTGGTTTTTTTACTGATCTTAGCTTTGGGCTTAGTCGTTTTCTTTTTCTTTAGTTCAGGCACTTTTATTTGCTCTTTTGCGTTTATATTTATAATTTTAGCTTCACGCCATACGCTTTCAAGATTATAAGAAGCTCTTACTTGTGGAGACATAACGTGAACAACCAGTCCTCCATAATCTATAACTCTCCAAGTAGATGAAGATATACCTTCTCTCCTAACTGGAATTACAGCATCTTCATATTTAAAAGTCTTTTCAATATCTCCAGAAATTGCGTTTATTTGCGGTGCGGACTCTGCAGTCGTTACAACAAAATAATTTGCTATTGTCGTTAGATCTTTGACATCTAAAATAACTGTATCTATAGCTTTTTTATCGTCTGCTATTTTAGCGGCTTTCACTGCCAATTTAAAAAAATCAATGTTT
>JAISDY010000095.1 GCA_031264425.1 Endomicrobium sp.
TTTAAATCCAACATAAATTTTAGATGCCAGCCTAAACTTTTAAGTTTGGGGTACTGAATAAAAAAGTGCAAAGCGCCGCCCGCTATAACGCTTATGGCAAGACCTTTAATCTGGCTTTCTGAAACAAGAACCGGAGCAACCGCCAACATATAAAAAATCTCAGAAAAACTTAGCATTGACGGCGCAAACGCGGGTATAAAAAAAGAATGTAAAGTATTGAGTATTGCGAGTAAAAAAGCGGCAAGACAAATAAAAAAAATAAACGGAAACATCAATCTTGTAAGATCTATGGTAAGCTGCATTTTCTCAGGGTCATTTGTAAATCCCCAAGCTATTATCTTTGCCAGCGCCGGAGCAAAAAATACGCCCAAAATTGATACCGCAAAAAGAGTTATAAACAAAGCCGTAAAAGCAATATTCAAAAATTTTTGCGTTTCGCTTTTATCTTTTGTATGCAAATATTCGCTAAACACAGGGACAAAAGCCGATGAAAATGAACCTTCGCCAAATATTCGTCTAAAAAGGTTTGGTATTTTAAAAGATGCGTAAAAAGCGTCAGCAAACGCGCCCGTTCCAAAAAAATAGGCGACAAGCATGTCTCTTATATATCCGAGAATTCTTGAAAGCATTGTTCCAAAAGAAGTTTTCCCTGCATTTTTTATAAGAGTTTTATGTTCCATACTTAAACCCTAATCTAATACGAATTCAACGTCAGGCTGAGCTTTAAACCAAGTTTTCTGGCGCTTAGCGTAATGTCTTGTGTCTTTTGCAAAAGCCGTTATCAATTCTTCTTTTGAAATTTTCTTATCAAGATATTGAATCACGTGTTTATAACCTATTCCGCTCAATGCAGGGCAATTTTTATTATAGCCCATATTTAAGATTTTGATTGTCTCTTCTATCATTCCTTTTTCAATCATCAGCTTACATCTTGAGTTAATTCTATCATAAAGAATATCGTTTTCAACTATAAGACTATAATGCTTAAAATTATACCTTGGAGCTTTCAGCTTAATAAGCGCTCCCGTAGTTTTCCCTGAAAGTATGTTAATTTCCAACGCCCTAAGCAATCTTTGAGGATTTCTTTTATTTTTCTCTGCCGCCGCGGGATCCAACTTTAAAAGACTCTCATATAATTCCGCTTGAGTTTTACTTTTTAATTCTTTTCGCACAGACTCATCGGCTTTTGGCATCTCGTCAAGACCGTAAAGCAAAGCTTTTATATATAATCCCGTACCGCCGACTATAACAGGCACTTTTCCATTCTTAACAATTTCAGATATTTTTAAATCCGCATCCTTAACAAATTCCATCGCATTATAACTTTCATTTGGATTTATAATGTCAGTCAAGAACTGGCATATTCCACCGATTTTACGAATGCCGTCTTGTATAAAAATACCTTCTTTATTTGTCCCGACGTCTAAATATTTATAAACTTGCCTTGAATCACAAGAGATTATTTCTCCGTTTATTTCCTCGCAAATTTCAACGGCTTTTTTTGTTTTTCCGCTTGCAGTGGGTCCTGAGATAACTATTATCGCGTTTCTCATATTCAATTTTCGCTTATTTACGTTTAAAGAATTTTTCTAGTTCGTTTAAAGAAATTTTATAAGCCGTAGGTCTGCCGTGTGGACAAGTAAAAGGATGGTTGCATTTGAAAAGATCGCTTATCATTTTTTTAGTTTCAATAAAAGAGACGCTATCTCCCGCCTTTATACTAGACCTGCAGGCGCAACGAATAATCTTATCCGTTCTTTCCTTCATTTCGGCATTCTTGTCGTCTTCTATATCTGAAACTATAGTTTTAATTATTTGCTCAATTGCCACGTTGCCAAGCAATGCGGGATATGCGGTAATTCTAAACAAATTATGACCAAACTCTTCAATAGTTATACCCAGCTCGTTAAACAAAGCAATATTTGCTTTGAGAACTGCCGCTCCGCTGGGAGATATGTCAAAAGTTTCAGGAATAAGCAACTGTTGCATTTTCAAAGATTGAGTTTTTATCTGAGAAAGATAAGTTTCGTACCTTACTCTTTCCGCTGCGGAGTGTTGATCAAAAATATACAAGTTATCTTTGTTTTCAACAACAATATAAGTGCCAAAAATTTGCCCCAAAACTTTTATATTTTCATCAAAGCTCTCGGGAGAAAACTCTTGTTGTCTTGCAAAAACATTGGCGTACTTATCTATTGAATAATTTTTAGGATTGTATTTTAATATCGGCTCAGCTACAACATTGTCGTCATTTCTAAAAGAGCGGTTTTCTTTATGTTGATGCGTAAAATTATTCACAGTTTGCGGGGTTTTTAAAATTACGTCTTCTTTTGGTTCAATATTTATTTTTATTTCAGGATAGGAATGCGAAACAAGAGTATTTTTTATAGTTTTATAGACAATATCGTACATACTTTGTTCATCGGCAAACTTTACCTCTTTTTTTGTCGGATGTATATTCACATCTATTTCCGAAGGATCAATCGTAATGTAAATTAGAATACCGGGGTGCCTGTCATGCGGAATAGATTCTTTATATGCTTGATAAACGCAGTGCATAAGCCATTTGGGGTAAGTTACTGGACGAGAATTTACAAAAAGATATTGATATTTTTTATTGGCAAGAGAATTATCTCTTCCAGTAAAATAAATATCTAGCGCCACTTTAGGATGCTCTACCTCCGCACGCTTTAAGTCTTTGGCAAAATCTTTGCCCAATATATCTGAAATTCTTTCAAGTTTATTGTTCGTTTTAGAAGCTGAAAAAACAGTTTTATTTTCAGAAAACATTTTAAAAGATATTTCTGGATTTGCGAGAGCAATTTCTTCAAAAGAACTTATAATTCTAGCCCGCTCGGTTGAATCGCTTTTCAAAAATTTTTGTCTAGCGGGAACGTTAAAAAATAGATCTCTGACTTCGGTTATTGTTCCTTCTGAACCTGAACATGGAACAACGCTTACATTTTTACCGCCGTTACTTGAGAGCTTCCAACCCGAAGATTCTCCCTTTTTTCTTGTCTTTACATCAAAATTAGACACAGCCGCTATGGAAGAGAGAGCTTCCCCCCTGAACCCCATTGTGTGTATGTGGGATAAATCATCAAAATTTTCTATTTTGCTTGTGGCGTGCCTTAATATAGACAACTCTAAATCCTTTTTATCCATACCGCAACCGTTGTCGGAAACTCTTATAAGTTTTTTACCGGCTTTTTCCATCTCTACGGTTACAGAAGACGCAAAAGCGTCTAAAGAATTCTCCACAAGCTCTTTGACGACATTTAGAGGTCGTTCTACAACTTCCCCCGCAGCTATTTTATTAATGGTTTCCTGAGAAAGAATATTTATCGGCATTTTACCTATATTTTTCCTTCCATTGACGAAGTAAATTGAAAGCGTCAATGGGGCTTAAGTTATTTATGTCAACGTTTCTTAATTCTACTAAAATCTGAGGTTCTTGAGGCTCAGGCTGGCATAAAAACTCCATCTGCTTATCATTGTCTTTTGATTTAGCCGCGGAATCCGTTTCAAGTTTGTTTAAAATCTTATAGGCTCTTTCTATTACTTGATGAGGCAGTCCGGCAATTTTTGCCACATGTATGCCATAAGACTTATCAGCGCTGCCTTCAATTATTTTATGTAAAAATATAACGTTTCCGTTCCATTCTTTAATATCAACGCTGAAATTTACAACGCCTTTTAGAGTTTCCGAAAGCGCCGTAAGTTCAAAGTAATGCGTCGCAAATAGAACTTTAGCGCCATCGTTTGTCTTTCTTTTGGCGTCTCCAAGAAATTCTATTATTGACCATGCTATAGACATTCCATCGTAGGTGGAGGTGCCTCTGCCCACTTCGTCTAAGATTATAAGGCTTCTCTGTGTGTATTGATTTAAAATATTGGCGGTTTCCGCCATTTCTACCATAAAAGTTGACTCGCCGCCGGCAAGATTGTCTCCGGCTCCTATGCGCGTAAATATTCTATCAACAATGCCTATTTCGGCTTCAGACACAGGAACAAAAGAGCCTATCTGAGCCATTATAACAATAAGAGCTATCTGTCTAAGATAAGTTGATTTGCCGGACATATTGGGACCCGTAAGAATCATTATTCTTGATTGTTCATTAAAAAAAACGTCGTTTGTTGTAAAATCGCCGGTTTTTAATATTCTTTCAACAACCGGATGTCTTCCGTCTTTGATGGAAAGCTCTTTATTGTTTGAAATTTTCGGGCAGACATAATTGTACTCTAAAGCGTTTGAGGCAAACCCGCAAAACACGTCTATTTCTGAAATAATTTGCGACGTCTTTAAAATATCCGACGTATATAAGGAAAGCTCCTGTCTTAAAGAGTTAAAAATATCGCTTTCAAGTCTTAGAATTTTTTCCTGAGAAGAAAGTATCTTTTCTTCTAACGATTTTAACTCGTCCGTTATATATCTCTCGCCGGTGGCAACCGTCTGTTTGCGAACGTAATGTTTTGGAGTTAAAGCCACATTGGATTTGCTTACTTCTATATAGTAGCCAAAGACGGAAGTATATCCTATTTTAAGATTATTGATTCCCGAAGACTCTCTTTCCTTTGCCTCAAGGTTGGATATAAACCTTTTTGCGTCTGTTGATATTTTTCTTAATTCGTCAAGTTCAGAATTAACTCCGCTTCTTATTGCATTTCCATCTTTTAGAGATACGGGAGGCTCGTCAACTATATAAGAAGAAATCTTCTCTATAATCCGTATATTATCAGGAATACTAAAAGTCAACTTTTTCGTCGCTGAGAGAATTTTAGAGATTTCATTTATAACTTTTAAAGAATCTTTTAAAGCGGATAAATCTTTGGGATTTGCCGTTCCAGACGATATTCTTGCAATTATTCTTTCAATATCAGAAACATATTTAAATTTTTCTGCAATATCCTTTCTTAGCGCCGATTCCTCTATAAAAAAATTCACCGCATTTTGTCTATTCTCTATCTTGGACACATCTAGCAACGGTTTAGTGAGCCATCTGCGTATAGTCCTTGCCCCCATTGGTGTTTTAGTGGAATCTAGTACTGACAGCAAAGAATTTTCAAATTTCCCGCTCGCCAAAGATGTAAGCAGCTCAAGGTTTTTTATAGCAACCGCGTCTAAGTACATAAAATCCGAATTATTTATATACTTTATATTTGAAAAAATTCCGACACTTTGCGGTTGCATTTCCTTTATGTAGGAAACCAAAGCGCCGCAAGCGCGGACAATTTCTTTTTGATTTAATCCGAATTCCTTGAATGAACCTTCGCCGAAATGTTCCATTATTATTTTCTTTGAGTTTTCAAAATCAAAGAAACAATCATTCACATATGAAATAGGAGCTTTAACGCTTGCCGCAAAATCTTGAATCCATTTATTTTTTGCAGCGCTTGAAGATATAATCAGCTCACCCGGATTATATTTTGATATTTCAGTGTCAAGAAGTTTTAAAGAAGTCTCCGAAGCAAAAAATTCTCCTGTTGAAATATCGGCTACCGCAAACGCCACAGACATTGCGTATTCGTCAAAAACAATAGACATTAAAAAATTATTTTCTTTTGACTCTAAAAGAGTATCTTCCAAGATCGTTCCGGGCGTTATAACTTTCGTAACTCCACGTTTCACTATACCTTTAGAAATGCCCGACTCTTCAAGCTGCTCGCAAACTGCAACCTTCAATCCCGCCGTTATAAGTTTTCTTATATAAGGAGTCACGGAATGGTAGGGAACACCGCACATCGGCGTGCCGGCTCTATTGGTCAACACAACATCCAAAACAGGAGCAGCCTGCACAGCGTCTTCCCCGAACATTTCATAAAAATCGCCAAGTCTGAAAAACAAAATCACACCCGGATATTTGTTTTTGATACTGTAATACTGATTCATTAACGGCGTCAACTTCTCGGAAGATGTTTTTCTCATTGAGATTAACCTAGACTTTTATTTGAGATATGAATTTATGAATTTTATAAATAAACATTACAGATTTTACATAGTTTTTTGTTTCGTTAAAAGGTATCTTTGCCGCGTTTATAGCTAAGTCTGGAATTTCTCTACGCCATATGTCAACGTTGCCGATCCCCGCATTATACGCCGCCAAAGTCAGTATTAGATTATTATTGTAATAATCTAATAGATTTCTTATGTAATATGCTCCGAACATTATATTTATTTTAGGATCTTTTAGCTTATCCGAAGAATAGTCGGAGATGTTTAGCTGCCCGGCTATCTCACGCGCCGTTTTAGGCATAATCTGCATTAACCCTACGGCGCCTTTATTAGAAACTGCTTCCGGGTTTAAGTTAGATTCTTTCTTTATAACCGACCTAATAAGCAGGGGATCCACCCCAAATTTGTTTGAGTATTCGCTTATATGCTCATCATAGTATTTTTTATCCAGTAATCCTACTTTATATTCAACATTTACCAGAAAAAATATCACTAGAATCAGCGCAGACCAAATTATAAACTTGTTCATATAATATTGCCAAATAAAGAATTTATTTTAGCTTCTTTTATACTGACATTTAAATGCCTGCCCAAATCTTTTTCGCTGCCGCCTTTTACAAAAACCTTACGTCCGCCTCTTGTTCTTGCCTCTATAACGCCGTTTTCTATTTTCTCGGCTAAAACCTGTTGAACGCTGCCAACCATTGAAGCAACTATTTCAACAGAAATTCTATTAGATTCTTCAAGTATAAGCCTATGGCGTCTCTTTTTTTCTTCCAAAGGAACATCGTCGGGCATATTTGCGGCTTTTGTATTGGGACGAGGAGAATATCTAAAAACATATAGTCCGCCAAATCTTATTTCCTTAACGGCTTTAAAAGTTTCTTCAAAATCCTCTTTGGTTTCTCCCGGGAAGCCCACTATAATATCGGTTGTTATGCTTATGTCAGGTATTGCCATTCTTAACTTTTTGACCAAGTCAACGTAATGTTCGTAACTATACTTTCTGTTCATAGCCTTAAGAATTTTATTTGAAGCGGACTGCATTGGCAAATGAATATGGGAACAAACTTTAGACTCTGTTGCCATCATTTCTATAAGTTCGTCGCTTAAGTCTTTTGGATGGTTAGTCATAAATCTTATACGCTCAAGACCGCTGATAGCCGCAATATTTTTTACCAGTGAAGTAAAATTAAAGTCTTTGTATATATAAGAATTTACGTTCTGCCCTAAAAGCGTTATTTCCTTAGCGCCGTTTTTTACCAACAAAGAACTTTCTTCTATTATATCCAAAGCATTAAGACTTGTTTCTCTGCCTCTAACAAACGGTACAACACAATAAGAGCAGTAATTATCGCAACCCCGCATAATTGTCACATATCTTACAATATTGGAAGAATTTTCAATTTTATTAAAGGAAGAATCATGCAAATTGCACAAATCTGCAATTCTTAAGACTACGTTATCTATATCCTTACTTCCCACTATCAAATCAACGCTTTTAAACCGTCGTTTAATTTTAGGACCTATTCTTTCCGCCATGCAGCCTATAACGACTATCTTTGTGTTTGGATTGTCTTGTTTAAACTCTTCCGCTCTACCTAGAAAAGAAAACGCTTTTTGCTCGGACTGCGCTCTAACAGAACATGTGTTGAGTATTACCACATTCGCTTCCTGCAAGACATTTACTTTTGAAGCTCCGTAACTTGAAAGTGCGAGTCCCAGTTTATCAGACTCGCACACATTCATCTGACATCCGATTGTTTCAATAAAATAATTCAAAAATTTTTCCTAATCCTATGATTACAGGTATTATATTATACAAAATTGCGTCAGATTGTTTATATTTTTTTTAAAGCTAAGGCG
>JAISDY010000129.1 GCA_031264425.1 Endomicrobium sp.
TGTCACTGGAATTTTAACGCTTTTTACTACGGATTCTAAAATTCTTGAAACCAGCTTCTCGTTTGCAAGAAGTTTTGCTCCCGCGCCTGCTTTTGCAATTTTTCTAACGGGACAGCCAAAATTTATATCCACAATGTCCGCCCCTAAGTTTTGCACAATTTTTGCGCCTTCAGACATGCTATGAGAATCCCCACCGAAAATTTGAGCGGCAACAGGGCGTTCTTCGTCTAAAATTGTCAAAAGTTTTTTTGTTTTTTTGTCTCCATAGACAAGAGCTTTTGCCGATACCATTTCAGTATATACAAGCCCTGCTCCACCTTGTTTTGCAAGGCGCCGCAATGGTAAATCTGAAAGTCCTGCCATAGGAGCAAGAAGTATATTGTTATTAACTTTTATGTTTCCAATTAATAATTTGTTCATAATATTTTAAGCCATAAGAGTAAAAAAATAATCTATGCGACTTTGCGCATGATAGTCAAAGAGATCTCTTTGCTAAGGCACAATAACAGCAAAAAAAACTACCAGTTTTCTAAAGGTAGAGAAGGGTTGGATTTTAGTTGAAGATTATTATAATTCAGCCCGCATTTTTTTTGTTTCAAATATGCCGCACAGCCTATCATTGCGGCATTATCCGTGCAATAAATAAGCGAGGGTATGAATATTTTTATTTTGTTTTTCCTGCCTTCTTGTGCGAACATGCTCCTTATAAGAGAATTTGCGCTTACTCCTCCTCCTAATGCTATTTGTTTTAAATCAAATTTTTTTGCTCCTTCAAAAGCTTTAAAACAAAGCGTTTCCGCTATGGCTTGTCTGAAAGAAGCGCAAATATCGTTTAAATGCTGTTCATTTTTTATGGGGTTAGTCTTCAAGTAGTTTAAAAGAGCCGTTTTTATCCCGGAAAAGGAGAAGTCCCAACTTCCCTTTAAATAGGGTCTTGTAAAATTAATTGCAGCAGGGTTTCCTTTTTCCGCTCTTTTGTCTATTACGGGTCCGCCGGGATATTCTAAACCCAACATTTTTGCGGCTTTGTCAAAAGCCTCCCCAGCGGCATCATCTCTAGTGCCGCCGAGTATTTTATATCTTCCAAAATCTTCAATTATTATAATCTCCGTATGCCCTCCTGATATTATTACGCTTAGAAAAGGAGGTTTTATTGATTTGTTTTCAATAAAAGCAGAGTATAAATGCCCTTCTAAGTGGTTGACGGGTATCAAAGGTTTTTTGTAAATGCTTGCCATTGCTTTTGCCGCTATTGTGCCTACAATTAAGGCGCCGGCAAGTCCGGGACCTACTGTAACAGCTATTGCATCTATCTTTTTTGAAAAATCGGAAGAAGATATTCCGGCTTTTTTTAAAGTTTCCACTATTACAGGATTGATATTTTCTATGTGTGCGCGACTCGCAAGTTCGGGAACTACGCCGAAATATTTGGCGTGTATTTTTATTTGAGAAGAAATAACCACAGATTTTACTTTTGTTCCGTTTGAAACTACTGAAGCAGAAGTTTCATCGCAAGATGTTTCCAGAGCAAGTATATTCATATTTATCTACGACCTTTTCTCACTACAAAAGTAATATTTGAATAAGTTCTGCTTGGAGAGTAAAATTTATAAGTTACAGAGCCGTCAGGATTATCCATTCTGCTTAATCCAATTTTCATTGAGCGCGCAAGACTCCTAAATAATTTTTCAAATTCTTTAATTTTTGCGGATTTATTAAGTTCTATTGTTTTGTAAAACTCGTTCCACTTCATTGAGTTAGAGCTTCTTTCTCTTATGAATTGTTTTAAAATGTTTCCCTGTTTTATATTATGAGAGACAAGAATATCAACTATTTTTTTGTCTAAAATAACGTCGGTTGATATTTTTTGTTTATTTGCAGGCTGAATTGTAAGCCAAACGGCTATGCCGCAAATAAACAGAAATATTAGATATATTTTAATCAAAATGCTTTCTTTTTTATTTTTACCTGACACGCAATTCCCCTGTCTTACTTTTTCTTTAAGGCTTTAGAAAATTCTATTGCTTCTTTAATTTTATTTTCTTTTATAATTTCTAAGGCTTTATTTAAAGCTTTATCTTCAATTATATTTTTCTTCTCATTTTTATTTTTTGAAAAAAGCATATCGCTTTGAGCGTATAATTTGATTTCTTCTTCAATCGTTATGGGAATATCAATGTCGGGTGTTATTCCATTTTTAGCATTTTTTTCATTTGAGTGGTTTATTGTCCGCCCTGAAGGAAGATAATATTTTGCTATAGTAAGCCTCAAAGCCGTGCCGTCCGGCAAAGGGATAACGGTTTGAACGCTACCTTTTCCAAAAGTGTTTGAACCTATTATTAGAGACCTCCTAAAATCCTGCAAAGCTCCAGAAATTATTTCAGAAGCCGACGCAGACCCTCTATTTATAAGGACTACAAAAGGAATATCCGCAAAGTCCGCTTTGCCATTAGTATAGTATTCCCTTTTTGTTTCTTCTTTGCGTCCTTTGGTTGTAAGAACAAGCTTTGTATCTTCAATAAACAAACTTATTATATTAATTGCGGAGTCTAAAAGCCCGCCGGGGTTATTGCGTAAATCCAAAATAAAAGACTTCATGCCCTGATCTTTAAAATCCTGAAGAGTTTTTTTCATATCTTCGTCGCTTTGAGCGTTAAACTCCGATAGTCTTATATATCCTATTCCGTCGTCAAGCATGACTGTTCGGAGAGTTTCTATCTTTATTTTTTCTCTTATAAGATTAAATTCTAATTCGTCTGCAGTATTGCTTCTGGAAATAGTGAGTTTAATTTTTTTTCCAGTTTTTCCTCTCATAAGCTCAACAGCTTCGTCTGTGCTCATTTTGTTTGTGGATTTATCGTCAATTTTTATAATTCTGTCATTTGGAAGTATGCCCGCTCTGTATGCAGGTGTTCCATGCAGAGGAGACACTACCGTTATAAAATTATTTTTTAACATAATTCTAAGTCCCACGCCGCTATACGCTCCCTCTGTTTCATTTTTCATGTCTTTAAAGGCTTTTTCTTCCATATATTGCGAAAACGGATCCAATGAATCTACTACGCCCTTTATGGCGCCGACTGTTAAATTTTTTGGATTTGTTTCTGAAACATAATTTTTGTCTATTATTTCCATAACATCTATCATAAGTTTTAATTTTTCATAAGCTTCATCGCCGGCAGCATACGCATGTAAATTAAAAAAGGCAAAGATAGAAAATAACAAAAACAATTTTTTTAATACAATCATCCAATTCCTCAAAATATACAAGTCATATCAATAAAATTACTTGCCGCGTAGCCATAGAAGAGGATCGTCAGGTATATTATTTTGTCTTATCTCAAGATACAATACAGCATCTTTTTCACTTCCAATGTCAGCGATAATCGTTTCTTTGGACACTTTTTGACCCTCTTTAGCATATATTTTATTTAAAAAACCATAAACTGAAAAAGTGGCATTTTTGTGGTCTATTATAACAACTTTTCCATAAGAACGAAAAGCACCCGTAAAAACAACTTTGCCTGAATCTATACTC
>JAISDY010000127.1 GCA_031264425.1 Endomicrobium sp.
GAAAAGAATAGGCGCGGTTGTTTTATCTACTCAGCACACGGAAGATATATTAGATAAAACTGGAGAACATATAACAAAGAAATCTAAAGAAGAAATTTTTGATAATATTATTTCGCATGCTCTTGGTAATTTGATTGATAAGAACACAAAAATATATATAAACCCTACCGGGAAGTTTTTATATGGAGGACCCTCTGCGGACACAGGTCTTACGGGAAGGAAAATAATAGTTGACACTTATGGAGGAATGGCGGCTCATGGCGGCGGCGCATTTTCAGGGAAAGATTACACCAAAGTGGATAGAAGCGCTTGTTATATGGCAAGACACATTGCCAAAAATATAGTCGCCGCGGGATTTGCCGAGAAATGCACTGTTCAGCTTGCTTATGCTATAGGAGTTGCCGATCCTGTTTCGGTAATGGTTGACACTCATCATTCCGGTAAAGTTCACGGCGCTGTTTTAGAGACTCTTGTTAAAAAGATATTTCCTTTGACGCCAAAAGGTATTGCGGAATATTTGCAGCTTTGTAAGCCTATTTATGCACAGACAGCTGCTTATGGACATTTTGGAAGGAGAGAAAAAGGTTTTACTTGGGAAGATACAAATAAGGTCTCTGAACTTCAAAAAGAAATAAAAATATAAAATAGTTAAACTTTTGAAAGTTCTTAAATATAGAATATATCTATCTGTTTTAAAAATACCAAACTGCGAGAAAAAGTCTCGCAGTTTGGTATTTAAGTTTTATAAAGGTCTCTTTTCAGGCATTCCAGATTTGCGAGGGAATTGCGACGGCGTGTCTTTATATTTTTTAAAAACCAAAATACAATAATCAAATTCCTGATCAGGCAGATTGTAAGCGATAGTTTGTTCTAACTTTGTCCCAAGATATTTCAATGCATTTTCAACCGACGGCAATCCCTCTTCCGCACTTTTGGCTGATTTTTTCGTTTTATGCACTATAAAATACCCGCCTACTTTTAAAAGAGGGATAGAAATCTCAAGATTTGGGGAAAATTTACTTACGGCTCTGGATAAAACAAAATCATATTGCTGTCTATATTTGGGCTTTTGTCCCACTTCTTCAGCCCTTGAATTTAATATCTCCATACGAAGGTCAAGTTTATTGTTCACATTTTCAAGAAACTTACACTTCTTAGTTATAGACTCCACCAGCGTCATTTTAATGTTGGGCAAAACTATTTTCACAGGTATTCCGGGCATTCCCGAACCTGTGCCAATGTCGGTCGTTTTTAAAACAGCGTCTTTGCCAGCTATCTCGCTTATGATCTTAGCGCTGTACAGACTGTCGCAAAAATGTCTGTAAATTAAATCTTTTTCGCTCTTAAATGAAATAAGATTTAGAAATTTATTCCATTCTATAAGCTCGGCAAAATACGCCTCAAACTTTTCTTTCATTTCTTGAGAAATGAAATTTATAATATTATCTGAGACATATTTTTGAAATTCATTAAACAATTTTTCTTTTTCCATACCTACTAAAGGGTCTCTCTAAATAATTACTTTTTTACGCTTTTAAGCAACTCATCAGCACGCTTATTTTGCGTCAGGGCTTATCATTGCGTTTTTCTGATAATCGTCAGCCTGTTTTTCGGCTTCAGCTCTTACTTTTGCCGCATCTTTTAGAGTCTCATTTATTTTATTAATCTCTTCTTTTTCTTTAGCTTTTGCCGCGGCTCTTATAGCTTTTGCTTTCTGCTCCAATACTTCGGCTTCAGACTCAGAGGTTTCCCTTTCGGACGCCGCTAGTTTTTTCTTCTCGGCGGCGCTTTTTTGACTACATCTTCGTCGGCTAAAGTTTTCTTTTCCATGTCCTTAACTTCTTCTTTTATCTTCTTGGTTTCTTCAAAGGCTTGCCGCTTAATTTCTTTAGCTTCCGCTTCGGTTTTTACTTTTTCAATGGCGGCTTGGTCCGTTTCGGCAAACAAACATGCCGATGTTGACATAAAAATAAAGCACGTTGCAAACAATCCTGCTACAAATTTTTTCATTTGTATCTCCTTTGTTTTTGAGCGAGTTTATCCGCCCTATCGTATTTTATTTTCAAAACAATTTGAGTGCTAGATATTATCAGCATAACTATATTTGTAATATATATTGCGGGTTTGCCGAATAAAAATCCGTATGTAGTCCAAAGAATAGTACTTATTGTATAAATGATAAACGTCTGTATTGATATACCTTCCGCCGATTTTATTTTATAAGTTTTGTAAACTTGCGGAATAAAAGCAATCATTGAAAAAAATCCCGCGGTAAACCCAAGCCATTCTAGCTGCTCCATCTTTTTATCTCCTCAATTGATAACGCCGTATAAGT
Organism: Endomicrobium sp.; assembly: GCA_031264425.1. GTDB lineage: Bacteria > Elusimicrobiota > Endomicrobiia > Endomicrobiales > Endomicrobiaceae > Endomicrobiellum. The sequence goes on from JAISDY010000127.1 coordinate 2,336, forward strand.
TTTACGCAACAAAAAAGATTTTATCGCATGCGTCGGACAGTAAGAAATACATCTCATGCACAGTTGGCATTTCATTCCGCTAAAGACAGGGTAATTGTCCTCAACTTGAATATTTTTTACCGGACATATTTCAAAGCAAAGCCCGCACTTTACACATTTGTCTTTATTTAAGCCAAATCTTACAATTTTTTGAAAAATTTTTCCTCTCCATCTATTTGTTATAAAATCCGTTATTGCAAAAGCAATTTTAAAAAATAAATTGCTTTTACAAGGTTTTGCGCTTCCATCAATCAATTCTTTAGCGAAGAGTTCAATTTTTTTGTAGGCTTTTTCTATTTTTAAAATGTTTTTTTCTTTTTTTTGTACAGCTATAAAATTATTAGGCATTAAAAAGCCTTTTGCGCCTATAACGTTATATCCTTTATTTTTAAGAATACCCCCGAAGTTTGCCGCGGCGTTTAGAGAAGAGTCTCCCATAGTTGTAAAGACGAAAATTTCAGCGCCGTTACCCTGAGGCAAATTGTTTATAAAGTCTTTCACAACAGGGAAAGTATTCCAAAACGTAACCGTAAAACCTACGCCTATAGTATGTGACAAATCTATTTTATGAGGCTCGGATCTTGTCATGTTTTTAACATTGACTGAATATTTGTCACCTTGCAAAGTATTTGCAATTTTTTTTGCCGCAAGATAGGTATTCCCCGTTCCCGTAAAACAGTAAATGTCAACAATTTTATTTTTCAAGTTTTTTCTGCTTTTTCTCTTTTTTCTGTTTCTCAAGATAAATTGTAAGTATTGCTATATCCGACGGTTTTATCGCGTGAATTCTTGAAGCCTGCCCAATAGTTTGCGGGCAAACTTCTTTTAGCCTTTGTTTTGTTTCAGCTGAAAAAGAATCAATTTTATCGTAATCAAAATCTTTAGGAATTTGTCTATCTTCATTTTTCTTCATTTTATTTGCCATCTTATCTTGGATTTCTATGTATCCTTCATATTTTTTGTGTATATAAACTTCTTCTTTAGCTTTTTCTAGTGACCAAGGAGACAAATCCTCGTCTGAAGGCAAATCGTCCGTTTTTCCTTCATAAATATTTGACAAAGTCTGTCTGTAAAGATCAAACTTTTTGTATGCTTTATCAGAAATAAGCCCCAATGAATGACCAATATCCATAAGTCTCAAGTCCGTATTATCGTTTCTTATTGAAAGTCTGTATTCGGCTCTTGACGTAAACATTCTATACGGCTCGTCCATTCCTTTTGTCGTTATATCGTCTATAAGTATGCCTATATAAGATTCGTTTCTTTTAAGTATAAGAGGATCTCTGCCTAAGACTTTCAAAGCCGCGTTAACGCCTGCAACAAAACCTTGAGAAGCGGCTTCTTCGTAACCTGTGGTACCGTTTATCTGTCCGCCCAAGAAAAGATTTTCAACGGTTTTTGTTTCTAAAGTTTTCTTTATTTGAAGAGGGCCGGAATAGTCGTATTCAATGGCATAGCCGTATCTTATGACTTTTGCGTTTTCAAGACCTGCAATTGAGTTTATCATTTGCTGCTGCAAATCAAATGGCAACCCTGTATAGAGACCATTTAAATAAACTTCGTTAGTATTATAACCTTCCGGCTCTACAAATATATGATGGCT
>JAISDY010000041.1 GCA_031264425.1 Endomicrobium sp.
ATAGACAAAATTCAAAACTTTTTATTTTAGACAGAACTGCTCGGAAGTTTTATCACAAAAATTTCTATGATATTGTTGAGTATTTCAATTCTGGAGATTGTCTGATAATCAATAATACAAAAGTTGTTCCATCAAGGCTTTTTGGCAAAAAAATAAGCGGTGGAAAAGTTGAGCTTTTATTTCTTGATCCGTGCCAAAAAGACGATAAGTATAAAGTTTTACTTAAACCTTTCTCAGGAATTGGCAAAAAAGTATATTTTGACGACGGATATGAATGCGAAATATTATCAAAAACCGCTCAAGGGGAAACAATAGTTAAATTTAACAAGCCCGACATTTTGGACTTTTTACAAAAGAATGGAATTATGCCTCTTCCTCCTTACATAAACCGAAAAGGAAGGCTTGCTCAAGAATTATCCGACTTTGACAGGCAAAGGTATCAAACCGTTTATGCAAAGTCACTAGGCGCGATAGCTGCTCCCACGGCGGGACTTCATTTTACTGAAAGTATATTTTCAAAACTCAAAAAAAAAGGCGTAAATATCGCGACTTTAACGCTGCACGTAGGATGGGGTACTTTTAAACCTATAACGGCTAAAAATCTAACCGACCACAATATGTTGCCCGAACAATTTGAAATAGACGAAACAAATGCCGAAATTATAAATACGGCAATTAGAAATAACAATAAGGTTGCCGGAGTAGGAACTACTTCCGTCAGAGCTTTGGAGACAGTAGCCGACACTTCGTGTTTTGAAGAAAACGGCAAGACTTTAATAAAAGCTTATTCAGGAAAAACTTCAAAATTTATTTATCCCGGTTATAAATTTAAAATCGTAAACACTCTGATTACAAATCTTCACCTTCCAAAATCTACTCCTCTCATGATGGCAAGTGCTTTCTCGTCAAGAGATCTCATGCTTAAAGCCTATGGCGAAGCCGTAAAAGAGAGATATAAATTTTTCTCTTATGGCGATTCAATGCTTATATTGTAAATTCACATACTTTTACAATTTTAAGCCTTTTATTTGAGATTATCGGAAGGCTTCTCTTTTTACTTTTGAATTTGTTTTTTTTTCTTCAATCCGATCGATGGCAAAAATTGACAAAACCCTACTAAAATAATAAAATTTTTACGTCGACGTTTATTGGGTTTCTCTAAAAAACCTCAATTGATATTTTCAACAATTTATTTACATTTTTTAAGGATATTTATGACTGTGCTAATCGTATTTATATATGTTGTAGTTTTTATCTTCTCGGCTATTATTCATGAAATTTCCCATGGGTATGTCGCTCATCTAAGAGGCGACGATACTGCAAAACTTATGGGACGGATTACTTTAAATCCTCTCTCTCACATAGAGCTGTTTGGAAGTATTATTCTTCCGGCAATACTTTTATCACTAAAATCTCCTATTCTTTTCGGCTGGGCAAAACCCGTGCCAATAGATTACAGAAATTTTAAAAATCCAAGATTAGACATACCTCTTGTTTCCTTAGCGGGACCAATTGCAAACTTATTGCTTGCTTTAGTTTCAGGACTTGGAATTCGCCTTATAGGAATATTTCCCAATTTTGAAGCAGGGTTTGGAGCCGCAATACAATCGTTTTTGTATATAATGCTTATTGTAAACGTTGTTCTTACAATAATAAATCTTATACCTATTCCTCCTTTGGACGGATCAAAAGTCGCGACTTTTTTTATGCCTAGAGATATAGCGGCAAAATATATGAGCATCAATTATTTTATTTGTTTAATAGTATTATTTTTGCTATTATCTTCAGGTGTAGCGCAAAGTTTGTTATATCCTGTCATTAGCTTTTTTGTTGCAATTTTTAGCGGAATTCCTCACTAATTTTTAAGCGAGTAAAACACACATGAAAAAAAGAGTATTATCCGGCATGCGCACGACCGGAAGGCTTCATTTGGGTCACTATTTTGGAACACTTCGCAACTGGGTTAAACTTCAAGAGGAGTGCGATTGTTACTATATGGCATCAGATTGGCATGCTTTAACTACAGAGTATGCTGACACATCTAAAATTAGCGAAAATACTTTTGAAATGATAGCTGACTGGATTACAGTAGGGATAGACCCGTTAAAATCAGTAATTTTCAAACAGTCTGCTATTCATCAACATAGCGAACTATTTTTAATACTTTCAATGATAACTCCTTTGGGGTGGCTTCAAAGATGTCCGACATATAAAGACCAAATAAGAGAAATTAAAAATAAAGATTTAAACAATTATGGTTTTTTAGGGTATCCCGTACTCATGGCTGCAGACATTCTTCTTTATAGGGCAAACTTAGTTCCCGTTGGTGAAGATCAACTTTCGCATTTGGAATTTACCCGTGAAATAGCTAGAAGATTTAACAATTTTTACGGGGAAGTTTTTATTGAGCCCACGGCTAAACTTTCAAAATCCACAAAAGTACCGGGCACGGATGGAAGAAAGATGTCAAAATCTTATGGAAATTCTATATTTCTCGGCGAAAGCGATGATTTAATAAAAGAAAAAGTAAAAAATACGTTTACAGATCCCTTAAAGATAAAAAAAGATGATCCCGGACACCCCGATGGCTGTGTGGTTATAAAGTTCTATAAGATATTTTCAGAGGGTTCGGATAAATATCCAAAATTTGAACAGAGGGAAACAGACTGCAAAGCCGGGTCAATAGGCTGTTCGCTATGCAAAAAACAGTTGACCGAAATGCTTTCTGAATTTATGAAGCCTTTGGCTGAAAAAAGAAAAAAACTTGTTGCCGACAGGGCTTATTTGGAAAAAGTAATTATGGAAGGCTGCCAAAAAGCTGAAGACTGCGCTCAAAAAACTATGACGGAAATCAGAAAGGCGTTAAAATTTTAAATAGGTTTCTCTAATAACGCCAATGTCTTATAATTGCATTGAGTTTGAAGATTAGCTTCTTGGCGGCAATACAAATACAAGGCGAAAAACGCATGTAAGTAGTCTATATTGAAAGGATTGTTATGGCATATGACATTCATCTTGACGCTTTTGAAGGTCCTTTAGATCTTCTTTTACATCTCATCAAGAAGAATGACCTTGAGATTAATGAGATAAAAATAGCCGATATTACAACCGAATATTTATCTTACCTTGATTTGATGAAAGAGCTTAACATAGACGTAGCGGGAGAATTTCTTGTTATGGCTTCCACTCTTATGCAGATAAAATCAAAATCTCTACTTCCTTCGGACAACGGAAAAGATAGCGAGGAAGACGATCCTTTTGATCAGCTAAAAAATAGATTGCTTGAATACCAAAAATATAAAGAAGTCGGGAAACTTTTATCCTACAAAATTAATGAAAATTCTCAAATTTATTATAGACCCGAGCCTGTTATAAGCAAACAAGATTTTGTTTTAGACGCTACTATTTTTGATTTGATGAGCAGCTTCCACGACGCATTGACGGCTCTGCCGGACAATATAAAAGAAATAATGTATCAGGAAATTCCCATTGAAAACAAAATCAGGGAAATTCTTGATATTTTAGAGGGGAAACAATACGTTTCTTTTACTGAAATATTAAAGTTGCAAGGTACAAGATTAGCTCTTATCGTTTGTTTTATGGCTGTTTTGGAACTTGTGAAAAATAAACAAATCGTCGCTAAACAATCCAAATTATTCTCGGAAATTAGAATTTATAAAGTTTACAATAACGAACAAGAACTGGAGCAAACAAATAAAGACACAAATACTTTTGAGTTTATTGAAAATGGAGAACAATCGGTGCATTCCGGACAAAAAGAAGAAAATCTTAATCCAAAATTAGAATTGCTTACAAAAACTGACAATATAATTCAAGGGGAAGAAGATGGAAATATCTGAAGTTAAGAAAATTTTAGAAGTTTTGCTTTTTGTTTCAGATAAACCTTTGAGTTTAAAAGAATTGAGGGATATAATAAAGGCAGACGTCGCCGATATTTCCAATTTGGAAGATATTTTAAAAGAATTGAAAGACGAATACGTTACTCTAAATAAACCTTACGAGATTAAATTTGTAGCGGATGGCTGGACGTTTGCCACAAAGCCCGAATATTCTCCTTGGATAAAAAAACTTTTAAAAGAAAAAACTGTTTTAAAATTGTCTCCGGCGGCATTGGAAACGCTTGCTATGATAGCCTACAAACAACCGATAACAAGGGCGGAAATTGACGAAATACGAGGAGTGGAATCTTCAGGAGTAATAGACACTCTTCTTGAAAGAAAACTAATAAAAATAGTCGGAAGAAAAGAAGCGCTTGGCAGACCATTGCTTTACGGTACCACTCAAGACTTCTTAAAACATTTCGGACTTACCCATTTAAGCGAACTTCCCCTCATAGAAGACATGCCAAAAGAAATCCAAGAGACGGATAATCTGCCTGAACCCGAACTTCCTTTTAATACAAAGGACATAGAGCAAAACGATACCGTAAAAAGTACCGAGATTGTGCGATAATATTTGTATTTTTCAATTTTATTTTATAAACTCCCCATGTAAAGAAGCAAGTTAATTTTTAGTTGTCATAAACAAATTCGGGGCAAAAGGATTACTAATAATGCCTGAACAATCTCAGAATGGTTTAGAGACAGTTTTATTTATTAACGACCAATATATTACAGTTAGGCAGATAGGCAAGGGCGGTTTCGGCGTTGTATGGCAGGCTTATGATTTCAGTCTGAAAAGTTTTGTTGCCATAAAAGAATTGCTTCCCGAATTTTCTGAGACAAAATTTGTAGAGATGTTTTACAAAGAAGCTCTCATTGCAAAGAATATTGTACAAGATAACATAGTAAGAGTATGGCGTTTCTGGAAAGGCAGCAACGGCTCCTATTACATATTGATGGATTTTGTCAATGGAAACGACCTTGAAGACATAATAAAAAGATGTAACGAATATCAAATTAAAATACCTTGGGAATTTTCCGTCTTAATATGTATGGACATATTAAGAGCTATAGATTATGCCAACCATATAGCCAAAGATCCTATAACAGACAAATCTTACGGAATAGTTTATAGAGACATATCTCCGGGCAACATCCTTATTTCTTATGATGGAAACGTAAAGCTCAGTGATTTTGGAATAGCAAAAACTGCAGATGAAATAAAATTAGAGATAGGGATAAAACAGAAAATTGTAACCGGCAAATTTCCTTATATGTCTCCGGAACAATTAAAAGGTATGCCTGACATAGACCACCGTTCCGACATATTCTCCTCAGGAATAGTGCTATATGAAATGCTTACGGGTAAGCAGCTCTTCTCTGGAGAAAATGATGAAATTAAATCAAAAATTTTAGATACGGACTTTAATCAAGATTTATTAAACGGTCTTGAACTTCCTTTTGAACTCGGCGAGATTTTAACAAAAGCTCTTCAAAGAGACAGAAATGTCAGATATGAACGCTCAATTGAGATGTATCGCGATTTAAGAAGAGTTTTAAAAGGAATTGAAAACGAAGAGCTTATTTTGGACCTAGGATCTTTTGTGTCAAAAGTGATGAGTAAAAAGCGCGAAGAGTCCATGAGTGTCGCCGAGCGTGTCAAATCTTTAGACAAGCAGAAGATAATAAATAATCCTTCAACCGTTAGAGTCAAAACGTCAGATTTCATTGTTGGAGATGTTTATATAGAGCCGACAGGCCGACAGCCGATTCTAAAAAACCCTCAACCGATTCTGCCCAAAATATTGATCAAGATCAATCGCAACAAATAGAAGCAAAGGGAAAAACTGTTTTTGAAGAAGTCGGCGATTGGTTTTTAACCAAAATTAAAGGACTTAAGAATAAAGTAGTAAAAATTATTATAAGTTTAGTTCTTGCCACGTTAATCTTCTTCGGATTAGACATTTTCCTTCATAT
>JAISDY010000139.1 GCA_031264425.1 Endomicrobium sp.
TTAAATTTGATTCCTGCTCTTTCGTCTCTGTCGTCAATCAAAACGTCTATGCCTTTTGAGGTAAACTCTTTGTAGAGTTTATCCGTTGTTTCTTTAATTTTTGTATCTGCATAATTTACGGGTATTATTACGACATTAAAAGGAGCTATATTGTCGGTCCAAATTATGCCATTATCATCGTGCGATTGCTCTATAGTAGCGGCAAGAACCCTTGTGACACCTATACCGTAACAACCCATCACTATAAGATTTTCTTTGCCGCTTGTGTCCAAATACGTCGCATTCATAGATTTAGAGTATTTTGTTCCCAGTTTAAAAACATGTCCTACTTCAATACCTCTTGAAAATCTTAAAGGTTCTTTTTTGCATCTCGGACATATATCTCCATGCGTAACTTTTCTTATATCAGCGATAATGTCCGCACTATAATCTCTCTTAAAGTTTACATTTTTAAGATGATAATCTTTTTTGTTTGACCCAGTAACTGCATTTGAAATTTCAACCACAGACAAATCTGCAATAATTTTAATGCCTTTAAGCCCTAAAGGACCGGCAAAGCCCAAAGGAGCGTTAGTTATAGAAATAACTGTCTGCTCATCTGCAAGAACAATTTCGTTTGCGCCAAGCAAGGACTGAAGTTTTATTTCGTTTATTTCATGAACGCCTCTTACCAAAGCAATGACAGGATTACCGTCAGCTTTGTATATCATTGTCTTAATAAACTTTTCAGGAGATGTATTTAAAAACTTTGCAACGTCTTCAACAGCTCCGACGTTAGGAGTTAAGACTTCTTCCAAAGGCAAAGGTTTTTCTTTTGGCTGCGATATAGCCAAACATTCGGCTTTTTCGCTGTTTGCTCCATATCCACAATCGCACCATGCAATTTCTTCCTCACCGGTGTCTGCCAAAATCATAAACTCGTGGGAAAAAGACCCGCCTATAGCTCCGGAAGCAGCCTCAACTGCGCGAAACTTAAAACCACACTTTTTACAGACATTTGTATAAGCGTCAAACATAATTTTATAATATTTTTCCAAATCAGCTTCGTCAGTATGAAATGAGTATGCATCTTTCATCAAAAACTCTTTAGCGCGCATAACGCCAAAACGAGGACGAATTTCATCTCTAAATTTTGTGCCAAACTGATATAACATCAACGGAAGCTGCTTGTAAGACCTGATTTCTTTTCTTACTAAATCCGTTACAGCTTCTTCCGCTGTAGGAGCTAAACAAAATTCCGCATCTTTCCTGTCTTTAAGTCTGAAGAGTTCCTTGCCGTAAACATTCCATCTACCTGTTTCAAGCCATAAATCTTTAGGAAAAAGCAAAGGAAGGGCTATCTCTTGACCGCCTGCTGCGTTCATTTCTTCCCTTATTATATTTTCAACCTTTCTTAAAACTTTTAAACCTAAAGGCAAAAACTCATAAAATCCCGAAGCCAACTTGCGTATCATTCCAGCTCTTATCATCAGTTTTGCAGATATAATATCTGCGTCTGAAGGAGCTTCTCTTAAAGTAGGAATTAACATCTTCGTAAAAAACATAAATACCTCTGCCTATTGTTCTTGTTAGACATATAATTACCATGACTTTGCCATCAGATTCCGGATTGCGGGGCAATAACCGCAACGACGAACACAAAGACTTGCAAGCATATACAAAACTACCTTGAAATTTTTAATATTTTAAATTTCGTCTTGCCTGCCGGAAGTTCCACTTCAACAGTTTCTCCGTCTTTATGCCCAAGCAGTCCTTGCACAAGAGGAGACTGAACGGATATTTTATTTGCCGAAAGATCTGCTTCTTCCAGATCCACAACGGTATATTCGTAATCGTCGCCGTCTTCATCTTGTATAGTAATAGTAACGCCTATAAACACTTTATCGGATTCTATATTTTGATCTTCAATAATTTTTGCGCGCGATATTTTTGAATCTAATTCCATTATTCTGCGCATGAGATTTGTAAGAGCTTCTTTTGCAGCATGATACTCCGCATTTTCTCTTAAATCGCCGTGTTCCCTAGCTCTTGCGATCTCATCCTGAATTAAAGGTTTTCTTTTTTGTAACTCCTCTAATTCTTTAATAAGTTTTTCTCTGCCGTCTCTCGTTAAATAAATATCTGCCATTTTAGTCCTCCGAACTGTTGGTCAGGCGATCTTTTATCATAGAAACAAGCTTTGCAACCCATTTATCCGGCTTTACTTTTCCGATAATCTCGCCATTTTTGAACAATATGCCGCCGTCTTTGCCACCGGCTATTCCGAAATCCGCATCTTTTGCTTCTCCGGGACCATTGACGACACATCCCATCATCGCGACCTTTATAGGCTTAGAAAGTTTTCTTAAATCTTTTATTGTCGCCACTCTACTTTCCATATCTGAAACTATTTTTATCAAATCAACTTGAGTTCTTGAACAAGTGGGACAGGAAATTATTTCTATTCCAGAACTTCTAAGCTCTAAAGATTGTAGGAGAGAATACGCAACTTTTACCTCTTCAACAGGGTCCGCAGTTAAAGATACTCTCACCGTGTCGCCTATCCCATCATAAAGCATAACACCAAGACCTGCAGAAGACTTTATAGTACCGCTAAAAATTGAGCCGGATTCCGTTATGCCTATATGTAATGGATAATTCCTTTTTGAAGCGAAAATTTTATACGCTTGAACCGTTGTGTCAATATTTGAAGCTTTTAACGAAACAACTATACCAAAAAAATCATGCTTTTCTAAAATCTTTACATGCTCCATTGCAGCTTTTGCAAGGGCTTTAGCTCGTGAAGCGTTGTCAGGGAAATTATGAACTTCTTTTAATGACCCTGCATTGACGCCAATTCTTATAGGAATGTGAGCTTTTTTAGCTTCTTTTACTAAAATTTCAACTTTGTCTTTTGATCCGATATTCCCAGGGTTTATTCTTAATTTATCTATACCTTGCTTTATTGCTTCTAAAGCTATACGGTAATCAAAATGAATGTCTGCTACCAACGGAATTTTTATACTCTTTTTTATTTTGCTTACGTTATAGGCAGATTCCATGTCGGGCAGAGAAACTCTTACTATTTCGCAACCGACTTCTTCAAGCCGCTTTATTTGTTTTACGGTTGCTTTCCAATCTTTTGTATTTGTGTTAGTCATTGACTGTACAGCAATAGGTGCACCGCCGCCTATTATAACACCGCCGATATTAACTTTTCTTGTTTGATTTCTCTTATAAAATTTCATTTCACTTGCCAAAATAATGTTTTAACAATCTGATGTAATCTCTGACACTTTCATATTCAACATTTGATATAAAATTGTAAAAAGGTTCAATTATACCTTTATTAGCTAATCTTATGGACGATATATAATCGCTCCTTAATATCGGCGGGACAATGGCTATAGGATAACCCGCTTGGAGTAAAGCAAGATTCATAACAAGCCTTGCAGTTCTGCCGTTACCGTCACTAAAAGGGTGTATAGTCGCAATTCTTTCGTGAAGTTTAGCAGCGTAATGAACCGGGTGAAGCGACTCTTTTAGTTCGGGCATTGAACTTATAAACTCTTTCATGAGTTTTGGAACATCACTAATTTTAGGAGGTAGATAATCCGTACATGAAATAAAAACTTGTTCAACTCTATATTTGCCGGCTTTGCTTTCATCTATTCTAAAATAAAATAACCTGTGCAATTCAAGAATATTAGATTCTGTAATCGTATCGTTTCCTGCAAGTTTCTCAAGCAAAGTATAAGCGTCGCTGTGACCAAGAGCTTCGTTAATCTCTCTAACTGGTTTTCCGCCTATAGTGTACCTCCTTCAATTATGACTTTTGTCTCAGACTCGGTTAAAGAATTGCCTTCAAGCGCATTACTCGTATAAGTAAAACCTATGCGATAATACTCTTGCAACTCTTTTATTAACTCTTTGTCAAAAGGGCGATATTTGTCTATCTCCGCTTTTAACTCGTCAACTTCTTGATTTCTGTCTTTATAAATATTGGACATACTGTCCTTTTGAAAATTTACTCTCTTAAACATACAAACACAACAAACTACTTTAACTTGGATTCCTGATAAAGACTTTCGTGAGACGACGACAAAGACAAAAAACCAGAAAGATCAAAGTATTTAAAATTTAGGCGACGCATAATGGTGCATAAATTTAAAATACAAGATCTATTACTTGCCGAATAGTTTGCCTATGCCTAATCTCAAAAAGTCGCTATATGTCGCAAAGATAAAAATTCCAATAACAAAAATCAAGCCAATGGTATTATAAACCTGCACAACTTTTGTACTTATTTGTTTTCTGATTATGCCTTCTATAACAAACAAAACTATCATACCGCCGTCAACCATAGGTATAGGAAATAAATTAAACATGCCTAAAGCCACCGATATAACAGCAAGAAATTCCAGATAATCAGCTATCCCAGATTTAGTAGCGTCGCCCATCAGCTGGATTATGCCTATAGGTCCTGAAATATCAGGTTTTTCAAGCGAAATCAGTTTGACAATAAGGTATTTAACAGTCATAAAAGTTTGGAAAAGAGGAGCTTTTATACCCAAATAAGCAGACTCAAAAAACCCTGCTTTTGATTTTTCTATGAAAGGAGCTATGTCAATAACGCCTGTGCCGGTAGCAGGATTTTTATCCACAGTTAAGATAGCATCAAAAGTGTAGGTGCCTCGCTCAACTACAAAAATAGCCTGTTTATCAGCTTTATTTTTTAAATTTTCCATCATTTCGCCCCATGTATTTACTTCTGCTCCGTCAATGGATTTTATTCTGTCTCCGCTTACAAGACCGGCTTGAGCCGCAGGCTTATTTTTTATGACACTGCCAACTAAAGATGTTTTTGAAATACTAGTGACGCCCCATATGTTAAAGACAAAGACAAACAAAAAAACTGCCAAAATATAGTTTGAGAATGGTCCTGTAAAAGATATAAATACTTTCTTATACCATTTCAGAGACAAATATTCGTCATCAGCTCCTGTCGCATTCTCAGCGGTGTCTCCTGCCATAGAAACAAATCCACCAAAAGGTATAGCTTTGATGGCATATTTTGTACCATTATGTGTATGCTTTATTAAGTCTGGACCAAAGCCAAAAGCAAAAGTTAATACTTTAACTTTACAAGCTTTTGCAGCGAGAAAGTGTCCAAGTTCATGTATAAAAACTAAAAAACCAAATCCTATAGCAACTCCAAGTATCTGTATGATTATTGTCATAATTTGAATTCCTTTTCTATTAAATTACGCGCATAAACTCTTGCCCGAGAGTCTGATTCAAAAAAATCTTCTAAAAATATATTTTTTGAAATTTTATGAGCCTTCATTGTTTTATCAACTATTTTTGCAATATCTGTAAATTTTATTTCTTTGTCTAAAAAACTCTTTACTGCAATTTCATTAGACGCATTCATAACAGTAGGTAGCGTTCCTCCTTTTTCAGCCGCCAAATATGCCAACTTTAAACACGGAAACTTATTAAAATCAGGCTTATAAAATTCTAGCTTACCAACTTCCGCAAGATTCAAAAACTTTATATTAGATTTTAATCTCTCGGGATATGTCAACGCATATTGTATTGGCAGTCTCATATCAGGGGTTGAAAGCTGAGCTATAATAGAACCGTCAATATACTCCACCATAGAATGAACTATAGACTGAGGATGTATAACTATTTCAATTTTATCTATTGGAACGCCAAAAAATATGGAAGCTTCTATTGCTTCAAGACCTTTATTCATAAGCGTAGCGCTGTCTATCGTTATCTTTTTCCCCATTTTCCAAGTAGGATGGGCTAAAGCCTGCTCTACAGTTATCTTAGAAAAATCGCCAGCATATTTATAAAATGGACCTCCGGAAGCCGTAAGTATTATTTTTTTTACTTGACTTTTTTTCTCTCCAACGCAGCATTGGAATATTGCCGAATGTTCGCTATCCACAGGAAGCACGGAAACGCCATTTTTCTCAGCAAGTTTTATTATGTGCTCTCCAGCCATAACAAGGGACTCTTTATTGGCAAGAGCAACATTTTTTTTTGCTTTTATCGCCGCTATTATTGATTTCAAGCCCACGGAACCAACGATTGCGGCTAAAACCGTGTCCACTTTAGGCATAGTTGCGAGTTTTTCAAGACCACTCTGCCCGCTGTAAACATTAGTTTTTATTTTATTTGAAATGCACCATTTTTTCAGTTCTACGGCATCCCTATCATTTGCAACGGATACTGCGGAAGGATTAAATTTTTTAATCTGGGCTTTCAAAACTTTTAAATTAGATCCAACGGCAAGCGCCTCAATATAAACTTTATCTTTCATTTTTGACGCTAAATCAATCGTTTGCTTGCCTATAGAGCCTGATGAACCTAAAATCGCTATTCTTTTCATTTTATAAACATTAAAACGTAATATACGGCAGGAGCCGCAAAAATATAAGAATCAAACCTGTCAAAAACGCCGCCATGTCCGGGAATTATTTTACCGGAATCTTTAACATTGCCGTCTCTTTTAATCAGAGATTCTGCAAGGTCTGAAAACTGCCCAACAACAGATATAACCAACCCTAATATCACAGCTTCACATAAAGTTAAAATACTACTTATAAACAAATATCTACAAACAACAGCCGTAAGAACACCAAAAATAATTCCCGCTATAGCTCCTTCTATAGTCTTTTTAGGGCTAACTTTTTTGGCAAGTTTATGTTTACCAAACATATATCCAAAAGTATAAGCCGCAGTATCCAAAACCCAAACTTCAATAAAAATAAGAAACATCAATTGCCTTCCGCCATTTAAATCACGGATATAAACCATATGAGCGAGAGCCAACGGAATAAAAAAAGCCCCAAGGAAAGATGTTGCAATTCTCTCAACACTGAGATCTGCTTTCCCTTTAAAAACTTCCACCACAAAAAAAATAAGAAGAATTAAAATTGCTGAAATTGAAGATTTATCCATACAACAGCAGCCGCAACCGCAGCATATTTCGCAAAAGCACAGAAAAAGAAAAAATCCCGCTGCCATAATTAAAGACGCAACCGCGTGGGGTTTGTACTTTTTTACTATCAGCAGATACTCATATACTGAAAGCACAGAAACAAAAAACATCATTGCATAGAACGAAATGCCACCAAAGTATATGCACAAAAAAACTAAAGGCATACCAATAACGGCGGTAAGTATTCTGGTACTAAGCACTTAAATCCCCCCAAAACGCCTATCCCTCTTTTGAAATTCAGAAATTGCAGCTTCTAAATCTTTAGGAGTAAAATCAGGCCAAAGTTTATTGGTCACATAAATCTCGGAGTATGCTATTTGCCACAAAAGAAAATTTGAGATTCTAAACTCTCCAGACGTACGGATAAGCAAGTCCGGGTCCGGTTGACCGGCAGTATATAAAAAAGACGACACAATTTCTTCCGTCGGCTTTTTTATACCTTGTTTTAACATCTCTTCAAAGACTTTTACAATTTCTTGTCTTGCTCCGTAATTTAAAGCTATATTCAACTCTAAATCCGTATTATTTTCCGTGTCTTTGCAAACAGAAAGAATCTCAGATTTCAAATCTTGCGGGAATTTTGACAAGTCGCCAAGTATTCTAAATTTGATACCGGCATCGCTTAACTCTTTCAAATCTTTCTTTATAAATCGCGAAAGCAAAGAAAAAAGTGCGTCAACTTCGGTTTTAGGTCTTTTCCAATTTTCAGTAGAAAAAGCATAAAGGGTCAAAACCTTGACTCCAAGCCTGCTGGCAGACTTAACAATCTTTTTTACGGTTTTGACCCATTGTCTATGACCAAAAACTCTGGGTAATGACCTTTTCTTAGCCCATCTGCCATTCCCGTCCATTATAATCGCTATATGTTCGGGTATCAAAAAGTCTTCCTTACTTTTGAGAAATTGCACTTACAGGGCAGGTAGATTCACATGCTCCACAGCTTACGCATACGCTGGCATTTATTTCATACTTGTCGTCTTTCTGCTCAATAGCTGAAACTGGACAATTACCCGCACATGCTCCGCAACCTACACATATATTCTTGTCAATTTGGTAAGCCATTTTTTTATCCTCCATTTTTTCTTTATGCGTTATATTTGCATCACTTCTTTTTCTTTCAAAGCAATGCTTTCGTCAATTTTCTTAATATAGTCGTCAGTCACTTTTTGAGCGTCAGTCTCAAACTTCTTTCTGCCATCTTCGGTTATAACTTTATCTTTCTCAAGCTTCTTTATGTTCTCAACCAAAACTCTTCTTTCATTTCTTACTGCTACTCTAAAATCTTCAGCCATTCTGCTTATGGATTTTGCTATTTCTTTTCTTCTTTCTTCCGTGAGAGGAGGAACTGATATACGTATAATTTTGCCATCGTTTACTGGCGTCATTCCTATATCAGCCTTAAGTATAGCTTTCTCTATAGCACCAAGCTGAGACGCATCCCAAGGTCTTATTTCTATTGTTTTGGCATCAGGAACACTGACACCTGCGAGCTGATTTATTGGCATCAAAGAACCGTAACTCTCAACTTTTATTCCTTCTATCACAGCACTTGAAGCTCTGCCGGTTCTAATAGAAGCCAACTCGCTTTTTAATCTATCTATAGTTTTTTTCATAGCCTCTTCCGACTTAGAAAAAAAACTTTGAATTTGCATTTACTCCTCCACTCTCGTACCTATTTTCTCACCGCTTATAACCTTTTGTAAATTGCCTTCTTTATAAAAGTCAAATACTATAATTGATATACTAGACTGCATGCACAAAGAGAACGCTTCCGCATCCATAATTGCCAAATGTTTATCCAAAGCTTCTTGGAAAGTTAAAACATCGTATTTAACGGCATTCTTATCTTTTTTAGGATCAACATTGTAAACACCGTCCACCTGTGTAGCTTTTAACAAAATATCAGCCTTTATTTCAGCAGCTCTTAATGCCGATGCTGTGTCAGTGGTAAAGAAAGGGTTTCCTGTGCCGCCGGCAAAAATAACGACATATCCTTTTTCAAGACGCCTTACAGCTTTTTCTCTGTTAAATTTTTCAACAAAACCACTTACACCGCTTGCTGAAAAAACAGTTGATTTTACGCCAGATTTTATCAAAGAATCGTTTAAAGCAAGAGAGTTCATTACAGTAGCAAGCATTCCCATCTTATCAGCCGTTACTCTTTCTATAAACTTTCCTCCACCTCTCCAGATATTGCCCGCTCCTATAACAACCGCCAGCTGAACATTTCCTTTGTCAACAACAGATTTAATCTCTCTTGTAACTTTTGAGAGACTTTTCTCGCTTATTGACGAAGAATTATCCGAAAGAGATTCTCCTGAAAGTTTCAACAGAACTCTCTTTGAGTTCATTGTTATTCTTCTCCGAGTTTAAATCTTGCAAATCTCTTTATTACTATATTCTCGCCTATTTTAGCTATAGCTTTTGTCACCAAATCTTTTATGGTTTCTTTACCGCTTGTGTCCCTCATATAAATCTGGTCGTACAAACATATCTGCCTGTAAAATTTCTCAATTTTACCCTCAATGATTTTATCCCAAACTTTTTCCGGCTTCCCTTCTTCCTTAAGCTGAGCTTTGTAAATTTCTTTTTCTGCATTCAAAATACTTTCAGGCACTTGTTCGCGAGAAACATATGTGGGAGAAACAGCTGCAATTTGCATAGCTATTTCTTTAACTAAAGCCTGAAAATCTTCAGTTTTTGCTACAAAATCCGTTTCACAGTTTACTTCAACTAAAACCCCAAGAGTTCCATTTCCGTGTATATAAGAATGAACTAAGCCTTGTTTTGCAGCTCTTCCTGCTTTTTTAACAGCAGAAGCCATGCCTTTTTCTCTAAGCCACTGGCAAGCATTTTCAACATTATTATTTGATTCTTTGAGAGCATTGCGACAATCCATTATTCCCGCGCCTGTCATCTCTCTGAGTTTTGTTATAAGTTCAGTTGACATTATCTTCTTCTCCTTCCTTAGAAGATTCTTCTTTCTTTTCTTCCTCTTCTTTTGCAGGTTCTGCGGCGATAACGTCCGCTCCTTCGCCTTCTTTCTTTTCAGTTACGCCTTTTCCTTCTAAAACAGCATCGGCTATAATTGAACAGAAAAGCTTTACTGCTCTTATAGCGTCATCATTTCCCGGAATAGGATAGTCAACCAAATCAGGGTCGCAGTTAGTATCGCAAATAGCAACGATAGGAATGTTGAGTTTTCTTGCTTCTGAAACAGCTGTAGATTCTTCGTTAGAATCAACCACAAACATAAGACCTGGAAGTTTTGTCATATTTTTTAACCCTTCCAAAGACTTTTCAAGCTTAATTCTCTCTCTTTCAATCTGAGACTGTTCTTTTTTTGAAAGAATCTGGAAAACACCGTCTTCTTTCATTTTTTCTATTTCTTTGTATCTTGCAATAGATTTCTTTAAAGTTTCAAAATTTGTAAGAGTTCCGCCAAGCCATCTTTCAGCTACAAAAAAAGTTCCGCAACGCTGAGCTTCCTCTTTTACTGGAACCTGAGCTTGTTTCTTTGTTCCTACAAAAACTATTTCTTTGCCCTCGGCAACAAGATCTCTTACTACTTTGTAGTTTTTCTTCAATTCTTTAAGGGTTTTTTGAAGATCTATGATGTGAATTTTGTTCCTAGTTCCAAAAATAAACTTCCCCATTTTTGGATTCCATCTTCTGGTTTGATGTCCGAAATGAACACCGGCTTCCAGCAAAGCCTTCATTGTAATGTTTGCCATACTTCTCTCCTTTGGTTTTAACCGCCGTAACGGTTTCCGTTTCAAGACGTATTTTCGTCTCACGGCTTCCACAACCTTCCATCTCCAAAACCTCAAAGTTTTCCTCTGAGACCGTTTGGTAAATCCGATTGTGTGATTATTTAAGGTTATGACCCTAAAGACTGTACTATTCTATCAAAACCTATAATTGTTTTCAAGAGCTGACAGTTTGTGTTATTGTTAATAGTAATAAAAAATTTGTGCTAATTTAATTCAAAGTTTTTTCTATTTAAGAAAGTTTGTATGTCATTTTATTTAGACATGCACTCTTTTTATATCTGCTCCGAGTTTTTTAAGTTTTTTTTCAAGCAGGTCATAGCCCCTATCAAGATGATAAATTCTTGATACAATCGTCTTGCCTTCTGCCGCAAGCCCCGCCAATACAAGAGCCGCACCAGCTCTTAAATCTGAAGCCATCACAGGCGCTCCTGAGAATTTATCAACTCCAGTTATATTAGCCACCCTAGACTCTATTCTTATATTTGCTCCGAACCTTTGTAATTCCGCAACATGCATAAATCTGTTTTCAAATATGGTTTCTTCTACTTTTGAATGTCCTTTTAAAAGACACATCAAAGCCATCCACTGAGCTTGAACATCAGTCGGAAACCCCGGATAGACTTCCGTTTTTATATTTTGAGGATGTAAACTCCTCACCCATTTAACTCTAATGCTTGTTTCATTTTCCTTAACAAATAACCCGCTTTTTTTCAATTTATTGCTTATCGCTTCAATATGCTTTGGAACAACATTTTTAAGAACAACGTCACCCTTTGTGATAGCCGCAGCTATCATATATGTTGCAGTCTCTATTCTATCGGGAATCACTTCATGCGTAAAACCTCGTAAGTTGTCAACACCGTCAATAATTATTTTTCCCGTACCCGCACCGCTTATTTTAGCCCCCATCTTATTTAGGACATTAACCAAATCTTCTATTTCAGGCTCTTTAGCTGCATTAACTACTGTAGTTTTGCCTTTAGCTAAAACTGTGCTAAGTAAAATATTTTCAGTTGCTCCAACGCTTGGAAACTTTAAATCTATAACAGCGCCTTTAAGTCCGTCTTTTGATAAGGTTTTAATATATCCGCCTTCAATAGAAATTTCGGCTCCAAGTTTTTTAAAAGCATCCAAGTGTATGTCTATAGGTCTTGCCCCTATGGTACATCCTCCGGGCAAAGAAACGTCAACACGGTTAAGCCTTGCAAGCAATGGTCCCATTATTAAAACGCTCGCCCGCATTTTTCTGACCAAATCGTAAGGAGCTATATGTTTATACTTACAAGA
>JAISDY010000128.1 GCA_031264425.1 Endomicrobium sp.
AAAATTCTTGATTCGTACGTTATAGGTCAAGAGCATGCAAAAAAGACTTTGTCTGTTGCGGTGTACAATCACTATAAAAGATTGGAAACTTCCGTAAGTAAAACAAAAGACGATGTTGAACTCCAGAAATCTAATGTCTTACTTATCGGCAATACCGGAACCGGTAAAACTCTTTTAGCTCAAACTTTAGCAAAGATTCTCAATGTGCCTTTTGCTATTGCCGACGCCACGAGCTTAACTGAAGCCGGATATGTCGGCGAAGATGTTGAAAACATACTGTTAAGGCTAATCCAGAACGCTGAAATGGACGTTAAGCGCGCAGAAAGAGGCATTATTTACATAGACGAAATAGACAAAATTTCTAGAAAGAGCGATACTCCGTCTATAACAAGAGACGTTTCTGGCGAGGGCGTGCAACAGGCTCTATTAAAAATATTGGAAGGAACAGTTGCAAATGTTCCTCCTCAAGGCGGAAGAAAACATCCGCAGCAGGATTATATAAAGATAGACACCACTAATATCCTCTTCATAGGCGGCGGAGCTTTTGACGGACTTGAAAAGATAATAGAGACAAGACTTTCAAAGAAGACTTTAGGTTTTGTAAAAAATTCGTCCGACAATATAGATGCGGCTAAGAATACCGACTCTCTCCTTTCAAAAGTTGAAAGCCAAGATTTAATAAAATTTGGACTTATACCTGAATTTATAGGTAGGCTTCCTGTCGTTTCAACTCTAAAGCATTTGACCGTATCCGACTTGGTTCATATCTTAACTGAGCCTAAAAATGCTTTGATAAAGCAATATAAAAAGATGTTTCAGTTTGAAAATGTTGAATTGGAATTTGAAAGAGAGGCTTTGGAGAAAATAGCTCAAGAGGCTATAAAGAAAGGTTCGGGAGCAAGAGGCTTAATGTCCATAATAGAAGGAATTTTGCTTAACGCTATGTATGACATTCCCGGAGATTCCTCAGTTATAAAGTGTATAGTGACGGCTGACGCCGTTGCAAAGAATGAAAGTCCGAAATTTGTGTATAAAGACACAAAGGAGACTGCATGAGCAGCGAGTTAGATAGATTTAACGAAAGTCTAAAAATTCCAGACACGCTTCCTCTTCTTCCTGTTAGAGATATTATTTTGTACCCCGCGATGGTATTGCCGCTTGCCGTGGGTAGGGAAAGGTCTGTCAGGGCATTGGAAGAGTCCATGTCAACAAACAGACTTATTTTTATTGTAACGCAAAAAAACGTTCAAGTTAAAGATCCGTCTCCTGACGATATATATGCTATTGGAGCAGTGTGCGAAGTTCTTCAGATATTAAAAATGCCGGACAGAACGTTGAAAGCTCTTGTAGAGGGAATATGCAGATCACAATGGACGGATTTTAAATTAAGCGACAAAGGATATATTGAAGTAGGCATAAAGACTTTTGATGAAAAAGTTGAGAAAACGCCCGAGTCTGAAGCAATCATGAGGCGTGCAGTTTCTCTTTTTGAGCAGTATGTGAAATTAAATCCCAGAATGCCTATGGAAATTTCAGTTTCTGTAAGCAATATTTCTGATCCCGCAAGTCTTGCGGACACTATAGCGTCTCATTTGGCTATTAAAAACAGCGATAAACAGATAGTTTTAGAGCTTGTAAATCCTATAGAGCGTTTGGAAAAAATAATACAGATATTAAATTCCGAAATAGAAATACTAAATATTGAAAGACGCATTCAAAACAGGGTCAGGAATCAGATAGAAAAGACTCAGAAAGAATATTATCTAACCGAGCAGATGAAAGCCATTCAGAAAGAACTTAAACAAAAAGACGACGGTCAAAAGGACGTTGACGAGCTTAAAGAGAAGTTAAACAAGGCGAAGATGCCTCAAGCAGCTAGAGAGGCTGCGGAAAAAGAAATGGCAAGACTTGAAAAGATGATGCCTATGTCTCCGGAAGCCACCGTTATAAGGACATACATTGAATGGATTTTGGACTTGCCTTGGGAAACTTCCACACCCGATAATTTAGATCTAAAAAGAGCAAAGGAAGTTTTGGATCAAGATCATTACGGACTTGAAAAAGTTAAAGACAGAGTTTTAGAATATCTCGCTGTTTTATCCAGAGTGAAAAAAATTAAAGGACCGGTACTTTGTTTTATTGGACCTCCGGGCGTAGGCAAAACGTCAATAGCAAAGTCTGTTGCAAGAAGTTTGGGCAGAAACTTTGTAAGGATTTCTATGGGCGGAGTTAGAGACGAAGCTGAAATAAGGGGACATAGGCGCACGTACATAGGCTCTATGCTGGGAAAGATTATACAATCAATGAAAAAAGCAGGATCAAACAATCCCGCGTTTATTCTTGACGAAATAGACAAAATGGGTTCCGATTGGCGCGGCGATCCGTCTGCCGCTTTGCTTGAAGTGTTGGATCCGGAGCAGAATTATGCTTTTGGCGACCATTACCTTGACGTTGATTTTGATTTGTCAAACGTTATGTTTATAACCACTGCAAATTCTCTAAGCACTATCCCTAACACATTGTTAGACAGGCTGGAGCTTATAAGATTTTCCGGATATACGGATGAGGAAAAACTCCATATAGCTAAAGATTTTATAATACCCAGACAATTAAAAGATCATGGATTAACCTCTGAAGAACTTATCTTGGCGGAAAATGCTCTTGAAGCGGTTATAAAGAATTATACGCATGAAGCGGGGGTTCGCAATTTAACAAGGGAAATTGCAAACCTTTGCAGAAAAGTTGCTAAAGAACTAGAGTTTGACAAGAATTTAAAGTCTATAACTATTACGCCCGAAAATTTGAATAAATATTTGGGTATTGCTCATTATGAAAGGGAAAGAATCGCGGAAAACGATATAGGCGTTGTTACCGGTCTTGCGTGGACCGAAGTTGGCGGTGAAACTCTTACCATAGAAGTAAACAAAATGAAAGGCAAGGGGTCTTTGGTGTTGACGGGCAAACTTGGCGATGTTATGAAAGAATCCGCGCAAGCGGCTTTGTCTTATGTCAGGGCATCCTCTTTAAAACTTGGTATAGACGAAAAGATATTCTCAAGTACAGACTTCCACGTGCACGTTCCAGAAGGCGCTGTTCCAAAAGATGGTCCAAGTGCAGGAATTGCGTTAGCTACGGCTCTCGCGTCTGTGTGTATGGATAAGCCTGTAAAGAAACAAATAGCAATGACTGGAGAAGTAACGCTTAGAGGAAAAGTCCTTGGCATTGGCGGTCTTAAAGAAAAAGTCCTTGCCGCTTACCGTGAAGGCATAAGCACGGTGTTGTTCCCAGACAGCAATAAAAAAGATTTGGTTGATATTCCTGAGGAAGTTAGAAATAAAATTAAGATGATTCCTGTTTCTCATATGGACGAAGTTATATCTTTAGCCATAGAAAAATCTCCTGAAAATAAAAATAAAGGGAAGAGTTCCAAAAAACAAAAGAAAGGAGCAGGCAAAAAATGAAAAAACATTATCTTTTAACTCCCGGTCCCACACCGATTCCTCCGGAAGTCGCCTTAAAAGAAGCTTTGCCTATACTCCACCACAGGACGAGCGAGTTTGCGGCGATTTACAAAGATGTCGCCGAAGGGTTAAAGTATGTCTTTCAAACAAAAAATGAGGTTTATACTGTTGCTTCTTCAGGCACGGGCACAATGGAGATTGCCGTAACAAATCTTTTAAGTTCTGGCGATGAAGTTATAGTGGCAAGCTGTGGAAACTTTGGAGATAGATGGATAAAAATAACGGAAGGGTATGGGGCAAAAGTTATATCTGTTTCAGTGGAATGGGGGAAAGTAGTTAAGCCTGCGGAAATAGAAAAAGCTTTAAAGGCAAATCCAAATGTTAAAGCTGTATATACCACATTTACAGAAACTTCCACAGGGGTCGTAAATGATATTAAAGCTATAGGTGAGATAGTTTCAAAGACCAATGCTGTTTTGGTTGTTGACACTATTTCCGGTCTTGCAGGGCAGGAATTTAGAACAGACAATTGGAAAATAGACGTAGTGGTATCAGTCTCTCAAAAAGGATTTATGCTTGCTCCGGGACTTGCGTTTATAACATTAAGCGATAAAGCTTGGAAGCGGACGGAGTCTTCAAAAATTCCAAAATTTTATTTTGATATTAAGAAATATAAAAAATCATATGGAACTAACGAAACGCCTTTTACTCCTCCGGTAACTCTTATTGTCGCTCTTCAAGAGTCTCTAAGGCTTATTAAGGAGAGAGGTTTGGAAAATATGTGGAATGATTACAAACTTCTCGCAAAAGCCGCAAGGGCTGGTATGAAAGCTTTAGGTCTTGAACTTTTTGGAGAAGTTCCGTGTGATGTTGTTACAAGCGCTTGCGTGCCTTCTGAGATTGGTGGTAAGATAGTTAAGACGTTAAGAGAAAAATACGGCGTGTCAATAGCCTGCGGACAGGGCGATTTAAAAGGCAAAATTATAAGATTTGCTCACATGGGTTACATAGGGAAAGCCGATTTGCTTGTAGGTTTTGCATGTCTTGAAATGGTTCTTACTGAACTTGGCGTAAATATTGAAAAGGGCAAGGCTGTAGCTGCTGCTGAAGAGGAGTTGTTAAGAGCATAATACATAATATTTGATATTTGAAACTGAAAAAAGGGGCAGGCAAAATGTACAAGATTTTAATGACCTACGATAATACCGAAGGACTTGGCGCATTGCTTTCAAATAAAGAATTCAAAGTAGATATACATAATAAACCTTCTCAAGAAGAATTGAAAGAACTTATAAAAGACTACGATGGACTTCTTATCCGTTCAGAAGTAAAAGTTACCTCGGATATTATGGATGTTGCGGGAAAACTGAAATTTATCGGCAGAGCAGGCACGGGTGTTGACAATGTTGATAAAGAAGCGGTGACAAAGAAAGGCATAATAGTCGCTAATGTCCCGGGAGGAAACACCATATCTGCAGCTGAGCATACGATAGGTCTTATGCTTTCTCTTGCCAGACACATTCCTGCAAGTTACAAATCTTTAAAAAATAGAAAATGGGATCGCAAAAATTTTGTAGGAACCGAACTTTTCGGTAAGACTTTAGGTTTGATAGGTCTTGGAAGAATAGGTTCTGAAGTTGCTAAAAGACTTAACGCTTTTGGTATGAACGTTATAGCCTATGATCCATTTGCAAATCAAGAAGCGGCAAAAAACAATAATATAGAATTAAAGAGTATAGATGAAGTTTTTGCTCAAGCCAATTATATTTCAATTCACTCGCCGCTTAACGATTCTACACGAGGCATGATAAATGCTGATGCCATAAAGAAAATGAAAGACGGCGTTAGAATTATCAATTGCGCCAGAGGACCAATAGTCAACGAAAAAGATTTGTCCGATGCAATTAAGTCCGGTAAAGTAGCGGGAGCCGCTATAGACGTATTTGCCAAAGAACCTCCGGAAGACTGGACTCTTATAGACACCGATAAAGTGGTTGTAACTCCTCATCTTGCGGCGTC
>JAISDY010000143.1 GCA_031264425.1 Endomicrobium sp.
CTGATTTTTTCAAAGAAAAATTCAAAACCCTCCAAATCATATCCTTTATTTATTTGTTCGTAGTTATGATGCAAAGGTATGTCTTGCTTTCCATAAGCCTGTTTAAATCCCAAATAATATGCTAAAGCGACACCGTTATCAGACTCTCTTGTATCGCCCTGAACATAAACATTATCATAGCCGTTTTTAGCAAGAATAGCCGGGAGTCTCGTTTGCCCGGAGTTTTCAAGACCAAGCCCGATATAAGACATTCCCTGAACATAAGGCAAACTAAAAAAAATAGACATTAATCCCATTATGCTGCGCTGTCCATTAGCGTAAAAATTATCAAACATAATAGAATATTTAGCAATGGCGTCAAAGTTCGGAGTTACGCCATAAGAAGTCCCTGAAAATGAGTCTATATACTCTTTCTGCCAACTTTCCAAAAGTATAAAAACAACATTGTAATTTTTGCCGTTTACGTTAAAAGTTGTCCTTTGGCGCATCAATGGATAATTTTCGTTTGGGAAAACTTCTTCGTAAGAATCTAAAAAATTATCTTTGACAGTTCCAAGAGCTTCTTGAAATGGGATATCAATTTCATTATATGTCGTCATAGAGCGTATGCTTATCAAAGAAGTAAAAACGCCGTTTAACTTTAATTCTCCGGCAACGCGCCCATTTGTATAAGCGTCATTTATTTGAAGAATAACTCTTTGCACCCCCCCCCTAGCTGCTAAAATAGCAACAATACAGATTAACGAAAGAGTTATAGCGCTGAAAGCAATTCCCGTATAAGGCTTCTTATAATATTTATTAACTATTTTGAAAGAAAAATAAAAAATGGCGGAGACAAACAGCAATATGGATATTGTCGCAAAAATGTAATTTCCAAAAGCTAAACTTAAAAAATAATCAAAATGGCTTTTTATAAGAATAGGCTCTGTTGTAAGATGCTTTAAAAATAGTTTAAAATAAACGACATCCGCAGCAAGTAGAAACCCAAAGAGCAAAATAAACAGATTTAAAAATGAAATATTAACCTTGAGAAAAGTCTTAGAATTAACAGGAATATTAATCAAAAAAAGAAAAGCTCCGCAAAATATGCAAAGAGGTAAAATGTCAAATCTAAGACCTATAAGAAAAGAGCTAAGAACGGATACGATAGATAAATCCGAAAAGAACGCATTAGAAGATAACAACAAAACGACTCTAAAAACAAAAAACTCTAAGAAAAAAATTAAAAGATACGCGCTTATAAGTTTTAGTCTAAAAAATTTCTCATTAGATAGTCGCAATTTTCAATCCAGTTGTAGAATTTATTTTAGATCAGCAAAAGAAATAATTTCTATATTGTTCTCTTTAATTCTAATTTTTAAGTCCGGACTTACACACTTTGCAAGTTCAAAAGCTCCACTTTTATCTAAAAACGAAGGATGTAACATTACTTCTCCAACTTCATAATCTTCAGTCAACATAAATTGATTTGAAAAAACTTGAGGATACTTCAAATCAAATTCTTTTAGAATAGGAATCAAAACTTCTTCTTCAATCCAGCGATAGGCTTTCCCACAATAGTACTTTCCGCAAAAACGAACCGGAACATTTAGTTCCTTAGCTTTTTGAGCGACTATAGGAAAAACTTCCGGGTGCATATGCGCATGATGATGGCTGTCAAAATGGCTTAAAGTAAATCCAGCCTTCAAAAACTTATCCAACTGTTTATTTATAGCGACCTTTATCCGTTCTTTCATATAAGGTGTAACTTTTACAAGCCTTTTAAAAAATCCTTTAGGAACGTCCATTAAAAAAATTTGATCCAAATCAATATGTAAACCTGTTTTCAAATTAGGATTTTCTTTAATAATTTTAGCAGCATAATCAAATGCGCCTCTTTCAGTCATAACAGTAGTACTTGAAAGCACACCATATTTATGAGCAAAAATTATAGTGTCACTAGTATCTTTATTGAGCCCAAAATCATCTCCGTTAACTATTAACCTTTTAGTCATTCGCCTATTCTACTATACTTTTATTACTTTTGCATACTTATCTTTATACACTTTTGTCAATCTTTTAAAATTTCTTTCACAAATAATATATTTATGCGGTTGATGTAACATAAACCCGTGTCTTTTGTATTTATCATCAAATAAGAGTTCTTTTATCATATCCCCTTGCCCTTTAAGCACAATCGGAATAATTTTATTCATAACCTCTTTATTAAAGTCAGACAAAGGCGTAAAATCAATAGAAAAATCCATAATGCCGTTTTTTGCATTTTCCCCGTCAAACCCAATATGCTCAACGAGACTATTTTTGGGAACCATAAGTCTGACGTCTTTTTTGATTAAAAATTTAGATAGCCTGAAATCCATAGAGTTTTGTTTTTCTTTTTGATTTACAACAAAACTTTTAAGGAGTTTTTTTGATATGCATATTCCGGCAAAACCAACGTCTTCCTTATATACAAACTCTCCATCAAAATATAAATCTCTGTGCATATAG
Source organism: Endomicrobium sp. (assembly GCA_031264425.1). Classification (GTDB taxonomy): domain Bacteria; phylum Elusimicrobiota; class Endomicrobiia; order Endomicrobiales; family Endomicrobiaceae; genus Endomicrobiellum. The sequence continues at coordinate 2,491 of JAISDY010000143.1, forward strand.
GAATTATATAAACCAAGAAAACCGTCAGTCCTGTTAAAATTATTAAAAATATAGTCTAGCGTATCTGGTCTAAGTAACAAATCCGAATCGCAAATGAATAGAACATCATTATTAGTATTTAGAAAATCTAAAATAATCTGATAAGTATTTCTATTTGATTTTAAATTTTCTTTTCTGTCCACGACTTCGGCGTTAGGAGTGTTAAATAGTTGCCTTAAATAAGTTGAATCAAACTCAGTGCTGCAGTCGTTAAAAACTTTTATGTCTGTCTTTTCAACATTTGAGCATTCATATAGAGATCTTGCGGTTATTTCTAAAAATTGTTTTCTATTATGTACTGGAATAGCAACCGTCAACTTCATATTTAAAACCTCTATAAAATCTTTTGTAGAGCGCCAAGAATATTAACATTAGGGATATTTTCAATATCATTGCCGAATTTGTTTGTGTCAACGGACAACTGAACGGCGTTCGGATTATTGGGACCCCATATTATATCAGTTTTTTCATAAGAATTTGAGTAATCCCTATATAGAGCAATAGTTTTTTTATCAAACGCAGCCGCTATATGGACTACCGACGTGTCTGGAGTAATAACAATATCCGCATATTTTATTAAAGCTGCACTTTCTAAAATTGATCTAAATGACGCAATAATAGTTCTGTCATTTTCTAAAGAAATCACTTTCCTTTTATTCTTTTCTTGACACAATATAAAAATACAACAATCAAAACTATTTTCTATAAGAGATATAAGCTCTTTAAGTTTCTTAACGCTCAAGCGTCTATGTTTGCTTGCCGAGAAAGGATTTATAATTATCCTGTATTTATACTTATGATTGTTGATTAACTCTAAAGCAGGATTTTCTTCTTTTGAAGTAAAAGGTATTTCATATTTTAAATTAGGGTTGGCAATTTTTAAAAGATTTAAAACATACTTATACATCTTGGTGATATGAACGCTAAAAAAATTTTCATTTATAGACAAATTGTACATTTTATAAAAAATCTTATTGAAACCTATTAAAAAGTTCGGAGAAATAATGCGAAGCATCAGCAAATGTTTAAAACGCGGATTAAACGGGAAAAAATCTATGACAAGGCTTATATTTTGTTTTCTCAAATTTTTAAAAACAGAAATATCGTTAAATAAGCAACTTCCGACTTCATAAAGCTCGTCAATGTTTTTATTGTACTTAAGAATGTCTTTATTGCTTTTGCTGCAGAGAACAATAATCTTAATGTTTGGATATTTTATTTTTATTTCTCTATACAGAAAACTTGAAACAACGGTATCTCCAATTTTGCCGTCAGTTCTAAGAAAAAGAATAGATTTAACACTGTCCAGTGCTAATATTTTGCCTGATTTGTTGATTTTTTTGTCTAAAACTTCTTTTGCTAAAGACGTCTTAAACAGCTTAATTTTAGCCTGTAATAACCTTAACATTAAATCAGCCTATAAATTATATAAATTCCATTTATTTTTAAGCAAAACATCCAGAAATTTGGTTATCTTACAACGCTTAACCTAAAGTCCATCCCTAAATATACTTTTATACCGCCATAAATCTACATCCTATTTCTTTCTTATCTCCAAATGCTATCCCTAACAAACTTACATCGTTCCCTTCATACTTTTCATAGTATTTTCTTTCTTTTATTTGTTTCAACCCTTCTTCTATCATCTCTTCCGTTGACTTATCTTTGCTATACTTTATTTCTATTACTATTATTTCTTTTCCTTTCCTTAATACTGCGTCTATCCTTCCTTTGTCCGTATGCACTTCTCCTTCTACTTCATACCCTATTACTCTCATAAGCATCAGAAACATTGAATGATAGTATGCTTCTTTGCTTATATGTAAATCATATGGTATATTGGCAAATAATATCCTTAAACTGTCTTCTAATCCATTAGCATC
>JAISDY010000141.1 GCA_031264425.1 Endomicrobium sp.
GCATAAAGAGCCGTAAAAGTGGGACAAATCAAAACCTCTACATCCGTAACGTCGGCAATTGAGCTTTTCAACGCTTTTACAACACCAACAGATTCTGCGACTGTTTTGTTCATCTTCCAATTTCCCGCCATCAACGGCTTTCTCATACAAAAATTCCTTTTTCTTATTTCTTAAAAGTTTATATCTGGTATCGTAATTATACATATTTACCCAACACTTTTCAATGTAGTCTTATAAGCAGACAAAGCCTCTGGAAAAATTTCCAAAACTTTCTCTATAACACCATTAAAAACAGATATGGAAATACTGTAATTCGTCATAGGAACTCCCGCTTCTAACGCTTTGTTTAAACGCGAAAGCATGCCTTTTCTATTTAAAGTGCAACCACCGCAATGTATTATGACTTTGTAATCTTTCAAATCTTTAGGGTAATCTTGCCCCGACACATATTTTATTTCTACGTTTTTCTTTGAATATTCTGCTATCCATTTGGGAAGTTTAACTCTGCCTATATCATCCGTAGTGGCATGGTGGGTGCATCCTTCGGCAATTAAAACTTTATCGCCGTCTTTGAGATTATTCAAAGCAGCCGCGCCTCTTGCCATTTCAACTATGTCGGATTTATCTGCGGCATAAATTATTGAAAAAGTAGTAAGTTTTATATTATTTGGAGTTTTTTCAGATACTTGCTTTATTGCCTGCGAATCGGTTATCACAAGCACAGGGGGTTCTTTTAAATTTTTCAAAGCCGTCTCGTATTCTGTGCCTTGAACGGTATAAGAAGCCGCATGCAAATCTAATATATGCCTTACTGTCTGGACTTGAGGCATTATTATTTTGCCTCTAGGAGCGCCTAAGTCTATTGGCATAACAAGGACTACAGTATCGTCTTTTTTGACTATCTTCCTTAAAGATAAATAATTTTCTATATAATTATCAGGCAAAACTTCAAGAAGAAACTTCTTTAAAGAATTAAGAAAAGCGTCGCGGTTTCCCGTAACGCTTGAAAATAATAATATGTGTTGTGTAAACTTTTTTAAGCTTTTAAGAAATGTGTCGTCAGGTTGTTTCAAATCAATTTTACTTACCACTATAACGCATGGCGTTTTTCTCTTTTGTGATTCTTTTATTATGTTTTCTTCAAAATCTCCAAACTTTCCGGATTCACACATTAAAATAACAATGTCAGAGGAGTCAAAAGCTCTTTTAGTTTTTTCTATTCGCTCGTAGCCAAGTAAGGAAGTGTCGTCAATTCCAGCAGTGTCAAAAAGAGTTATGGGTCCTAGAGGATTAAGCTCCATTTGTTTCCAGACAACGTCGGTTGTGGTGCCTGCAATTTCTGAAACAATGGAAGTTTTTTGATTCGTCATAAAATTCATCAAAGATGATTTCCCGACGTTTGTTCTTCCGAAAATTCCTATTTGGATCGTAAGAGATTTCACATATGCCTCCGTTACTCTCCCGTATTTTTAATTAAATAATCCGAGATTGCAACCATAGACAAAAGATGTTTCTCAAGCCTTTTGTGGTTATCTGTTTTTGGAGAAGCTCTAAGAATATAATCCTTGTCCCATTCATAATATGATGCTTTATTATCTAAAAATTTCCATTCCAAAGCATAAGCTTTATCCATAACAAACTCTTGATAAACTATTGAATTATCTTTAGCCCTGCTTGAAAATAAATCTATGCCTTCGGATATATAACTTTCGTTTGAAAGAGAAATGTTGTACAGCGTGGGCATTATGTCCAAATGAGAACCGAAAACAGAAGTGTCTATATTTTTTGGCTTTAGAGATTTAGGTATATACAAATAAAACGGAACTTTAACCCTATCCAGCAAGCTGTCTATTTGGTAAAGATTAAAACTGTGGTCACCAGTAACGGCAATTATAGTATTGTCTGCATACTTTGAATTTTTGATTCTGTCAATAAAACGGGCAAGCATCTCGTTTGCATATTGATATGTTGCGAATCTTTTTCCTGCTTCATCCATATCGTATATTTTTTCCTTAAGAGATTTGGGTATTTCCAAAGGCAGGACTTTATAACCTTTTGGAAGAGTATAAGGGCTATGATTTGAAGTGGTCAAAGCAAAAATAAATTTACTGCCGCCTTCGGATATTAAATCTTCAAAAATAGCGTCAAATAAATATTCGTCGTAAATACCCCAAGACCCCTTGCTCCAGCTTGATTTTAAACGTCCCTCTCCGAGAATTTTATTAAAACCCAAATTTGACGCGAACGTCCCTATATTTCTCCAACCGGAACTACCGCCATATATAAAAGACGTGTCATATCCTTTTTTCTTGTAGGGAGCTACCGAAGCAAAGGGATATTCTCTAAATACATATTTAGATTGAGATATACGCATAGAAGTGCTTGGCTTAAAGACAATATTTAAAAACAAAGCCTCTATCGTTTCTATTGTAATCCTTCCCTCAGATGTAAAGTTATAGAAAACTATATCCTCGTCAAAATGTTTTTTTAGACCCCCTAAAACATTAAACTTTGGAGAATTATATTTAATTAAATCGCTGCTGAAACTTTCCATTAAAATGAAAATAACATTTGGCTTTAATTTTTCTAATTGTAAGTTGTATTGAGTTTTAAAAATAAGCGATGTTTCGGGATTATTATGCGGAATCTTATTAATATTTTCCCCTAAAAAATCTGCAAAAGCCTGCCTGATATTGTCTTTATACCCAGCTTTCTCCACATAATCAAGGTCTTGCCTTTCCATCTCTCTATGTTCAAAAGCCTTTTGTAAAGTGTAAAAACAATTGATAGCGGTTTTATTAATAAACACATTTGACGAAACGTCAGAATATACGCCGATAGGGTACATTGCAAAAGTCCCCCTTATAGCTATGGCAATAAATGCGATAGCTAGCAGAGAAACCGCAATTCTTACAAATATATTTGGAAATTTAAAATTATATTCTTTAAATTTTAATACAAACTTACTTACAAAAAACTCCGCCGCAAAGAAAAAAATTATGCAAGCGCCTATTAATAACACATTGTAGTTTTGGTAGAAAGTTTTAATAAGAGCCGACGTATCGTCTTCAATTAAGCCGAAAACCAAAATATTCAGATGATCTTGAAAATATGCGTAAAAATTAAAATCCACATAGAAGATAGTTAGTATTAGATCTATTAGAATGCAATAGTAGTATTGAAGAAATGAAAAAAACGATTTAACTAGAGACGTTTTTCTTAAGATAAGAATAACGGCAAATATAAGAGTAATGGGAGCATTAATCAAAGCTATAACCGACAAATCCAACCGAGCGCCCATGAAAAACGCTTTAAGAATATCAAAGCTGAAACCGTTTAAATCAACGCCTTTTCCGAAATGAATAAAAAATATAAACCTATACGCTGACATGAACAACAGAGACAAAAAATTAACAAAAACTAATTTAAAAAGTATAGTCCTTAAGTCTTTCATATCGCGCATTCGCTCTCACAGTGTTTATTTTTTAAGATAGCTATCTACCGCTTTAGCAGCTTTTTTGCCCATACCCATCGCCGAAATAATCGTGTCGCCTCCGACAATATCGCCTCCTGCAAAAACTCCGGGTAGTGAAGTCATATAATTATTGTCAATTATAATATGTCCGTGCGAATTTATATTCAATCCTTTAGTAAGCGAAGGCAAAATAGGGTTTGGGTGCAATCCCAAAGCAAGAATAACCATATCGGCGTCAATTGTGTAATTTGATCCTTCTATTTCATACGGGCGTCTTCTGCCGGATTCGTCAGGCTCTCCCAACAGCATCTTAACGCACTCCACAGCCTTAACGGCTTTTTTTTCATCGCCAAAAAAGTTTACAGGATTGGTAAGCGTTATAAATTCTACGCCTTCTTCCTTGGCATGCCTGCGTTCTTCGCGTCTTGCCGGCATTTCCTCTTCAGATCTTCTATAAATAAGGTTCACGCTGTTTGCGCCAAGACGAACAGCCGTCCTAGCGGAATCCATGGCAGTGTTGCCGCCTCCGACAACGACAACGTTTTTACCGCCGTACACAGGCGTGTCGTAATGCGGAAAATCAAATGCGCGCATTAAATTAACGCGCACTAAAAACTCGTTGGAACAATAAATATGGTTCAAATTTTCCCCTGGAATTTTTGAGAAGATAGGAAGTCCCGCTCCAACGGCGACGAAAACTGCTTTGAACTCTTCGTCAAATAAATTCCGTATCGTCTTTGTTCTGCCGATAAGAGTATTGAGAGCTATTTTCATGCCGAGCTTTTTTAACTTTTCTATTTCCATATCTAAAACTTTTTTAGGAAGCCTGAACTCGGGTATTCCGTAACGCAAAACGCCGCCGCTATCATGGAGAGACTCGTAAACGGTGACGTCGTATCCGAGTTTTAACAGATCGCCTCCGCATGTTAAACCCGCAGGTCCCGACCCTACGACCGCAACTTTCACACCGTTTTTTTTAATTGCAATGTTGTCTTCAATATTTGACGTGGCGTCTGCAGCGTAACGTTCTAAGTTGCCGATGGAAACAGCCTCGCCTTTTTTTGATAAAATACAACATTTTTCACATTGATTTTCTTGAGGGCAAACTCTGCCGCAAACTGCCGGAAGGTTGGTCTTCTGTTTTAA
>JAISDY010000002.1 GCA_031264425.1 Endomicrobium sp.
AGGTTTGCTTGAAGCGATGCCGTATCAGTATGTGGGAAAAGATATAAATGTTTGCATAGAGACTGAAGAGTTTACCTGTCTTTGTCCTTGGACAGGGCTTCCTGATTTTGCATATATCGATATCAATTATACGCCTGATAAAAATGTTGTGGAGCTTAAATCTCTAAAAATGTATTTGCAAAGTTATAGAATGGTCGGTATGGTTCATGAAAGCGTGGTAAATAGCATATTGGGAGATTTGGTTAAAGTTATTGAGCCTAAGGAAATGTCTATAGACATAGAATTTGGTATAAGAGGTGGAATAACGACGACCGTAAGCGCTCAATATTTTAAAAAATAGACTTCTTTGAGGAAAGCAATGTTTCGTGAAAACCAAAACATACATTTCGTAGGTATAGGCGGTTCGGGAATGTCCGGGATTGCCGAAGTTTTGATAAATTTGGGACATAAAGTTTCAGGCTCAGATTTAAAGAAAACGGATATTACCGAACATTTAAAATCAATCGGCGCTGTAATTTTTATAGGACATAAAGCAGCTAATATAAAAGATGCGGATGTCGTGGTAATGTCAACTGCCATAAGTAAAGATAATCCCGAGGTTGTCGCGGCATTAAAGGAAAAGATACCGGTTATTCCGCGTATAGAAATGCTTGCCGAGCTTGCTAGGTTAAAATATGCCGTAACTATAGCGGGAACGCACGGAAAAACCACCACAACTTCTCTTACCTCTCTTATTTTGGACGAGGGAGGTTTTGATCCAACCATAGTCATAGGCGGAAAACTTAAAAATCTTAAGACCAGCGCAAGGCTTGGCAAAGGGGATTTTATAGTTGCGGAAGCCGACGAGTCTGACGGATCATTTTTAAAACTTTCGCCGGTCATTACCGTTATAACAAACATAGATAATGACCATTTGGATTATTATGGCGGTATGGAAAATCTTAAAGAGGCATTTATAAAGCACGTAAACTCAGTGCCTTTTTATGGTGCTGCTGTGATTTGTTCCGACAATGAGGTCATAAGGGAAATAACGCCGAAGATTACGAGAAAATATATTACTTATGGATTTATCGGGAAGCCCGACATAAAAGCATCCAATATTAAAATACAAAAAGAATATACAAGTTTTGACGTAATATATAAAGACAAAAAAATCGGAAACGTTTGTATTAAAATCCCAGGAAGACACAATATTTTAAACTCGCTTGCAGCTATCGGAGTGGGATTACGGCTTAATATACCTTTTAGCTTGATAGCCAAAGCAATCAATAAGTTTAACGGCGTTGGCAGACGGCTTGAGATAAAGGGCGAAAAAAATGGAATTATGGTGATAGACGATTACGGACACCATCCGACAGAAGTTGCGGCTACTATAAAAGCTGTGAAAGATTTTTGGTCCGAACGCAGGCTTGTCGTTTTGTTTCAACCTCACAGATATACGAGAACTCAAAATTTATTTAAAGAATTCGGTAAAAGTTTTTCAGACGCCGACATCGTTAGGGTATTAGATATTTACCCTGCGGGCGAGAAGCCTATAAAAGGCATAAGTTCTGATTTAATACTTAAAAGTCTGAAGAAAAATAAAAGCAACGCCGAGCATTTCTCAGATTTGAAAACCTTTTTGTCAATATTGTCCGAAGGCGATATAGTTTTAACTTTAGGCGCCGGAGACGTGTGGAAAAAAGGCGAAGAGTTGCTAAAGATTATCTAGGAACTTTAGGAAATGGACAAAAGTATTTTATCCAAATTGGCATCTTTGGGCTGTGGCATTTTTAAGGAAGAACTCCTTTCAAAGCATTGCTCTTTTAGAATAGGCGGTCCTGCGGATTATTTTATTGAGATTCCCAATGAAGAAGCGTTATCTTTGTTTCTAAAAACCGTAGGCAACAATAGTTTTTATGTTTTAGGCGGGGGGACAAACGTTCTGTTTTCTGACGATGGTTATAGGGGAATTGTCATTTCTTTGACCGGTAAATTAAAAGAAATTGTTGTCAACGGAGAAGAAATTTTTTGCGGCGGTGGAGCATTGCTTTCAAATGTTTTAAATATGGCTCTTAAAAATAATTTAATAGGATTAGAATTTGTTTCCGGCATACCCGGCTCTGTAGGAGGCGCCGTTTATGGCAATGCTGGATTAAAAGATAAATGGATAGATTCTGTGATAAATAAAGTGGGAGTTTACACAGGTTCTAAAAAAGTATGGCTGGAAAGAAAACAAATTGTTTTTTCTTATAGGAAAAGCAGCCTTGAAAATAGCGTTATTTCAGACGTATGTTTTTCCTTGAAAAAGACTGCGGAAAATGATAGTTTAGCAATGGTGTTTGAAAGTATGCGGAGACGTCTAAAAACCCAGCCTTTAAGTTTCCCAAATGCGGGAAGCATTTTTAAAAACCCCAAAGGGTTTAGCGTTGGAAAACTTATTGAAGAATCCGGACTTAAAGGCGTTCGCGGCGGCGGGGCTCAAATCTCGGAAATTCACGGAAATTTTATAGTAAACATAGAAAGAGCGTCGGCAAAGGACGTTTTGGCTTTAATCGGTTTGATAGAAGAAAAAATATATAAACAGTTCGGCATAAAACTTGAAGCGGAAATAAAGATAATAAAATGAATACCGGCGATATTTTAGCAAGATTAAAAAATAAAAAAATAGGCGTTTTGTACGGCGGACTTTCCAGCGAAAGAGAAATTTCTATTAAGTCGGGGAAAGCCGTTTTAAGCGCCTTAAAAAAATTGAGATTAAAAGCAGTCGGCATAGACGCAACCAGAGATGTTGCGGAAAAAATAAAAAAAGCAAATATTGACATAGCTTATGTAATTCTGCACGGACCAATGGGCGAAGATGGAACTATTCAAG
>JAISDY010000013.1 GCA_031264425.1 Endomicrobium sp.
GAATGCAACGCAAGAGCTTCAAGGTCGTTTCCTTTTATTTCAAAAGTTTCCGGAGTAAATTTAGCAGAGCTTTCCTGCAAAGTTATGAATAACGAAAGAGTGAAAAAGATTTTGGTTGACGAAAGCGAGATACTGTATGTCGGCGTTAAAGCGTCTATGTTTAGTTTTCAAAGGCTTGACGGGGCGGATCCTGTAATAGGCGTTGAAATGGCGTCAACGGGTGAAGTCGGCTGTTTGGGCGATAAGTTTGACCATGCGATGCTTTTATCAATGGAAGCTACGCAAATAAGAAAGCCGAAGAAGGGCATTCTGATAAGCACAGGGAGAGAAAAGGATAAAATTAAATTTATGGAAGTAGTTGATAATCTTTACAAACTCGGCGTTCCTGTTTACGCCACAAGAGGGACTGCAAAATTTCTTGAGGATAGAGGTTATAAAGTTGAGACCGTTCACTGGAACCGCAATTCAAGAGCAGTGGATATAATAATAGAGGGAAAAGTTGATTTTGTGATCAACATAAACAAAAATTTAAGCGTTGACGAACTGCACAATAATTCGGAAATAAGAAAAATAGCCGTTAAATGCGGTTGCTCGTTGCTTACAAATCTTGAGAAAGCAACGACTTATTTAAGAGCTTACGATTCTTATGATGAGCTACAAAGCATAGACCACTGCATAAGTTTGTAGTTTCTTCTACTTGAATAAGCGTTATTTTAAATGTAATATAAATAAAATGTACCTTAATAATGAACTAATCTGAACTTGATAAAGTGAAATAACTGCAGATTTATAAAACATAATAACCAATTTAATGTAGTCGCATTAGTTGGGCATTTTTTATTTGTTAAAAAAGGATTTTATTTATGTGTGGAATTATCGGCGTAGAAAATAATGAAAATGCGGCGGTGCTTGCTTCAGCCGGACTTATAACTCTTCAACATAGAGGAGAAGAATCCGCGGGCATAACCATCAGCGGTAAAGAAAAGATGAAGACTTTTAGGTCTATGGGTCTTGTTTCAACTTTGTTTAACGAAGACACTTTGTTGAATAAACTTCCGGGAACAGCGGCTATTGGGCATGTGCGCTACACCACTTCCGCTAAAAGCTCTTTAATAAACGCTCAGCCTTTTCAGATAAACTGTATTCACGGAAATGTGGCTGTGGCTCATAACGGGAACATAACAAATTTCCCTAAAATAAGAGAAATGCTCCTTAAAAAAGGGGCTATATTCAGCCATACCTCGGATACGGAAATTTTATTACATCTTATAGCCATGTCTAAGGGAAATCTTGCCGATGTCGTGTCAAAATCTTTGCATAAACTTGAAGGCGCTTTTTCTCTCGTTATTCTTAAAGACAAAACACTTATAGGCGCAAGAGATGAAAACGGTTTTAGACCTTTGGTTTTGGGGAAGATAGACGATTCTTACATAATATCTTCGGAAACATCCGCTATTGAAGTTATAGGCGGTACGTATATAAGAGACATAATGCCCGGAGAAATTATTGTTATAGAAAACGGGCGAATAAAAAAATCATTTTTTTATAAAAAAACTAAACGGCAACATACCTGTATTTTTGAACAAGTTTATTTTTCAAGACCCGATAGCATAATGTTTGGCAAGACTGTAAAGGAAGCTAGAGTGAAAATGGGGGAATTTCTTGCCAAGCAGATGAAAGGCATAAAAGCGGACATTGTTATGCCTGTCCCAGATACCGGTTATTATGCGGCTTTAGGTTTTGCAAGAGCTTCAAATATACTTTTTGAAAACGGTTTTGTAAGAAATCATTATGTAGGCAGGTCTTTTATAAAACCTTCTCAAAATTTGAGAGATGTTACGGCTAGACTTAAATTACGACCCATAAAAGAAGTTGTAAACGGTAAAGATATTGTGCTTATTGACGACTCTATAGTAAGAGGAACAACATCAAAAAGACTCATTGGTGTTTTAAAGGAAGTGGGCGCTAAGAAAATTCATTTTGTCTTGTCTTGTCCTCCGATAATAGGTTCTTGCTACTATGGAATAGATACGCCGACAAAATCTCATTTGATAGCCGCTAATAACTCTGTTGAAAAAATAAGAAAATATTTAGGTGTGGACACTTTGACATTTTTAAGCTTAGAAAATCTTGTAAAAGCTTGTTCTTTTTCAGCTGAAAAAGACAAAGTGTTTTGCACCGCGTGTTTTACCGGAAGGTATCCTACGAAAATCTCAAAGAATACATATAAGGAAGGCTGTTAAATGGCAAAGTATATTTTTATTACGGGCGGGGTTGTAAGTTCTTTAGGGAAGGGAATTTCTGGAGCCAGTATAGGAAAACTCTTACAGCTTCACGGCTTTAAAGTCAACATGCTTAAATTTGACCCATATATAAACGTTGATCCCGGAACTATGAATCCGTATCAACATGGAGAAGTTTTTGTAACTGCCGACGGAGCAGAGACTGACTTAGATTTAGGAACATACGAGAGATTTTTGGACGTTTACACAAGTAAAGCAAATACGAATACTTCCGGCGATATTTATCGCACAGTAATAGACAGAGAAAGAAGAGGGGATTACGACGGAGCCACAGTGCAGGTTATACCGCACATAACTGACGAAATAAAAAGACGCTTTTCGGCTTTGAAAGGTAAGTGCGATATTTCTATTATTGAAATAGGCGGTACTGTCGGGGATATTGAGGGGCTTCCATTTATGGAAGCTGCTAGACAGTTTCAGCTTGAAAATAAAAAAGAAGATATTTTTAGCATACATGTTACGCTTGTTCCTTATATAGCTGGCGCTCATGAGCTTAAAACAAAACCTACACAGCATTCCGTTAATAAGTTAAGAGAAATAGGCATTTCTCCCGATATGATTATATGCAGGACAGAACATCATCTTGATAAATCTTTAAAAAGAAAGATAGCCTTATTTTGTAATGTAAGAGAAGACTGTGTTGTGGAAGCTATGGATGCGCCTTCAATTTATTACATACC
>JAISDY010000136.1 GCA_031264425.1 Endomicrobium sp.
CAAATAGAAAACGATACTAAAGAGAAAGCTTCAGGCGTGTTGTTTATGGGAATGGGCGAGCCTACCCTTAATTTAAATAATATTGCTCTTGTTTTAAACTCGTTGCTATCACATAAAGAGTTTGGCATAGGCAAAAGGCATATTACGCTTTCAAGTGTGGGAAATGTTCCGGCAATCAAGAAACTTGCAGATGATAATTTCGGCATTCGTTTAGCTATTTCTTTACATGCGGTTGATGAAAAGCAAAGAAAGAAGCTGATTCCAAATAACTTTGGTTTTCAGATTGAAGATATATTAAATGCAGGCAAGTACTATCTTAAAAAAACGAAATCTCGGATTACAATAGAGTATATTTTATTCGGAAATATCAATGATTCTGCGGCAGATGCCCATAAACTTGCAAGATTACTTAGACATCATGAGTTGTTGAATCCTAATGTTCAAGTAAATTTGATACCTTTTAATCCCATTGACGGAACTAACTTGCAAACGCCTCAAGAAGAAACAATACAAAAGTTTAAAAATATTTTAAAGCTCAATGGGATTATAGTAAACATAAGGCAAGCAAAGGGCGCTGACATTAAAGCTGCCTGCGGTCAGCTTGGATACTAATTTATAATCTTTTAAGAGCCAAGATACTATTGATTAGTCAGAGTTGAATGTTTAGAAAAATTTTTTCTTGCATTCAACTTTAATTTTATAGGAAAAATTTGAACGTCTAAACTGTTTTTTGTAAAATCTATCAAGAGATTGGAGTACAAAAATAGGATTTTTAGGCTATAAACGAGGTTTATGATTTTATGGGTTCCAGAAGAGAGGCAAGAGAATGTTCTTTACAGATGCTTTATTTATTTGACAATTGCAACGCTTCGGTTGATACCGTTTGCGACGCTTTTGAAGGCGCTATGCCAAAAGACGAAATTTACAGAGATTTCGCCGTAGGATTGTTTAAGGGAGTTTGCAATAAAAAGGAAGAAATAGACGCTCTTATTAAAAAATACGCTAAAAATTGGGAGTTGGACAGAATGGCTGTTGTTGACCGCAATATAATACGTTTGGCGGCTTACGAGATAATTGCTACGCCTACGACTCCAATTAACGTTGTGATAGATGAAGCTGTAGAAATATCAAAGCGATATTCCACAAAGGATTCAAGTAAGTTTGTAAACGGCATATTGGACAAGCTAAAAGTAGTAAGGGCTTAATTTCTTACCTCTACTTGGATTATTTACCTACAAAAATCTAAAAAATAAATATGGAAAATATCCAAAATCTAATAAAACGCTTGAGAAAAGAGTTAGCTAGGCATAATGCTCTTTATTATGATAAGAACGAGCCTGAAATTTCCGATGGAGAATATGACGCTCTTGTAAAAGAGCTTGAACGCCTTGAACAAGAGTATCCCCTTTTTGCATCGTCAAAATCTCCAACAAAAAAAGTTTCAGGGTATCCTTCGTCTTCCTTTAAACCTATAAAACACGCCGTTCCTATGCTTTCGTTAGATAACACATATTCGCGGGACGAAACTGCGTCGTGGTACGAGAGGACGGTAAAAAAGTTTAATAACTCAAATTTAGAATTTGTAATAGAGCCTAAAGTAGATGGGGTAAGCGCAAGTTTAACGTATTTAGACGGGGTTTTGGTTGTCGGGGCAACTCGCGGTGACGGGGAGACGGGAGAAGACATAACGGAAAACATAAAAACCATACAAGATATACCCCATAAACTTAAAATAGAAAATCCTCCGAGTTTTTTTGAACTTCGCGGCGAAGTGTATATAGATAAATCCGACTTTAAAAAACTTAATGAAAAAATATCTTACTCAGACGGTCAAAAGTTTGCAAATCCAAGAAATGCCGCCTCAGGCTCGCTAAGGCAAAAAAATTCTCAAATTACCGCTGAAAGAAAACTTCGCTTTTTTGTCCATTCTTTCGGAAAAATTGAAGGAAAACATTTTGAAAAACAATCCGAATTTTTAAAATATTGCCAAACTTGCGGTTTTAAACTTCAAAGCAATTTTAGAATCTGTAACTCTTTTGGAGAAGTGTCAAAGTTTATGGACATAATGCTTGAAAAGAGAGATTTGTTAAACTATGAAATTGACGGTCTTGTTATAAAAGTAAACAGTTTGAGTTTTCAAAATGAGCTGGGAAGCACAAATAAGAGTCCAAGATGGGCGGTGGCGTTTAAGTTTCCCTCTAAGCAAGCTACAACTAAACTTATAAAAATAAGATCTCAAGTAGGGCGTACCGGAATAATTACGCCTTCTGCAATTTTAGAGCCCGTTCCGCTTAGCGGGGTTACAATATCTCACGCTACGCTCCATAATTTTGAAGAAATTGAGCGGCTCAACGTAAACGAAGGCGATATTGTTTTGATAGAACGCGCCGGAGACGTTATCCCAAAGATAGTTAAAGTTGTGAGAAAGGAAAGCGAAAGTTTTTTTAAACCTCCCAAAAATTGTCCCTCATGTGGCAGCGAAGTTGTGAAAGAAAACGAAAAAGAAGTCGCCTACAGATGTATAAATCCCGAGTGTCCCGCGCAGTTTAGAAGACACTTGATACATTTTGTTTCAAGAAACGCTATGGATATAGACGGATTTGGAGAATCCGTAGTAGATCAGCTTCTTGAAAAAAAGAAATTGCATAAGCTGTCGGATATTTATCGTTTGAGCTATGACGATTTTATAGAACTTGAACTTTTTAAAGACAGAAAAGCCAATAATCTCATCAAGGCTATCGCTGAAAGCAAAAAGCGTCCTTTGAGTAAACTTATATTTGCCTTAGGAATACGCCACATTGGAGAAAAAGTTTCGGAAATTGTGGCTAAAAGGTTTAAAACTATGGAAGCTTTATTTGACGTGTCTCTTGAAGATTTTTCAAAAGTATCCGAAATAGGCGAAGTATTGGCGTTGTCTTTAAGAGAGTTTTTTGAAAATGCGACCGCGCGCCATGTAATAGAAGATCTGGTTTTAAGCGGAGTAAACATGACGGAACCCGAGACCTCTAAGAAAGGTTCGCAATTTGAAGGAAGGGCGTTTGTTTTAACGGGAGAGCTTGAAAAATACTCTAGAGAAAAGGCGTCTGAAATTATAAAGTCTTTAGGCGGAAAAGTGACGTCTTCAGTAAGTAAAAAAACAGACTATGTTATTGCGGGGGCAAATGCAGGGTCTAAACTTGAAAAAGCTAAAGAGTTAGACATAAAAATTATTGATGAATCGGAGTTTGAGAAACTAATAAACATATGATACAAGATATAGAGACAATTTACCAAGACGACGATATTATAGTAGTGAACAAGCCTTCGGGGATTATAGTTATACCTGATCAAGACACTAATGAAAGTAAAACTCTTGTCGGTATATTGAAAAAGCGGTTAAATCAAAAAATATGGGTGGTTCACAGAATAGATAAAGACACAACCGGCGTTTTGGTTTTTGCAAAAAATGCGGAGAGTCACAGAAATATAAGCATGCAGTTTGAAAATTCTCAAGTATATAAGAAATACATTGCTCTTTTGTCTGGCGTTTTGGAAGAAAATGAAGGAACTATAAACAAGCCTATACTTATTTCAGGAAGAGATGTGTCTATAGACATAACTGGAAAAGAGTCAATAACCAAGTTTAAAGTTCTTGAAAGGTTTAAAAGTTATACTTTAGTTGAAGCTATGCCTTTGACAGGCAGAAGACACCAAATAAGGATACATTTTTGGAGTTTAGGTCACCCATTAGCCATAGATGACGAATACGGGGTGTCAGATCCTATAATGTTATCGGGGTTGAAACGCAATTACAAGGTAAAAAAGTGCGAAACTGAAAAGCCTCTTATATCAAGACTTACTTTGCATGCGCAGTCTCTAACATTAACATTGCCTTGTAGAGGTATAGAAAAGACTTTTGAAGCTCCTCTCCCAAAGGACTTTGAACTTACGCTTAAACAATTGAAAAAATATGCGAGGTAAGCATGGCAAGCAAAGTATATTTTCTTCCTTGGCACAGGATAAACGAACTTTATAAATTTTTAAAAGCCGTAAGAGTTTTTAATCACGTAAAATCTAGAAATTTTATTGCCATAAAAATGCATTTTGGTGAAGATGGCAACAAAGGTTATATTAAACCTGAATATGTTTCTCAAATAGTAAAAATTATAAGAGAAAAGACAGCGTATCCATATTTAACTGACGCAAGCACAATTTATGTGGGCAAACGTTCCGATGCGTACCATCATCTCTTGATTGCCAATAAGCATGGATTCAATATTGATTCTTGCGGTTGTCCTATAATTATAGCCGACGCTTTGCGCGGAAATGCCGAAACAAAAATTGAAATTAATTTAAAGCATTTTGAACAAGTGACAATTGCCTACGATATTTATAATGCCGATGGTTTTATGTTTTTAAGCCACTTTAAAGGGCATGAGATAACAGGTTTCGGAGGAGCTTTAAAAAATATAGGCATGGGCTGCGGGAGTAAAGCTGGCAAATATGCAATGCACCATTCTTCTCAGCTGACTCTAAATAATAAGCATTGTATAGGTTGTGGAAACTGCGTAAAGCATTGCTACCAGAAGGCATTGTCTCTTTTAAATAAAAAAGTTGTAATGGATAAAACAAAGTGTGCTGGCTGCGGGCAATGTATAGTAAATTGTGCGTTTAAAGTATTTAAACTAAATTGGAATGAAGATCCTACTACAATCCAAGAAAAAATAGTTGAGTATGCCTATGGAGTTTTAAAGAATAAGAAAGCGACTTATGTAAATTTCTTAAATCATATAAGTAAGTTTTGCGACTGTTTTTCTTTGCTTAAGAACAATCCTCTTATGGAAGATGTGGGTATAGTCGCAGGCGTGGATCCGGTTGCTGTAGATCAAGCAAGTTATGACTTGGTAAATAAAGCTTACGGAAAAAATTTCTTCAAAAAGATATATCCTGAAATTGATCCCACCATACAGTTGGCGTATGCGCAAGAACTGGGTTTAGGCGCGCGCAATTACGAGCTTGTAAATTATTAGAATGAAAATTATAAAGATAGATAAAGTAAAATTTAAAAAGAATACTTTTAAAATATTTTTTGAAAACAATGATAGTGTGATTGTTTTAGCCGATAGTATTGTTAAATTTGGTCTTAAAGTAGGCAGAGATCTCGCTAATAAAGAATATAAAGAAGTTATGTCTTATGATAAATCTAACAGAATAATGTCTGACGCATTGGCTTTGGTTGCTTTAAGATCTTACAGTTCAAGAGGATTGCAGGAAAAACTCTTACAAAAAGGCTATGATAAAGATATGGCTTTGAATGTTGTTAATAGACTTAAAGAATTGAATTATATAAACGATGATAGGTTTTCAAAAAATTATGCTATTTATTTATCTCAGAAAGGCAAGGGGGAGTTTGCAATTAAAGGCGAGTTGGAAAAGCAGGGCATAGATAAGGTTTTAATAATGGAAGCTCTTGATGAAGTGAAATTTCAAGAAGAACCTTATGAGCAGATTGTTAAAATGATGCGTTCAAAATTTAAAAATTTTAAATGGAAAGACAAAAGCGAAGTAAGAAGGGCTGCGGCATTTTTTTTAAGAAGAGGTTTTTCTTCAGAAAATATAGCGAAAGCGTTTAGAGAATACAAAAATATCTCTATTGATTAAACAACAGGAGAAGGTAATGAGTACGGCGTTGATTAGCATTTCGGACAAAACAGGCATTGTGGAGTTTGCAAAGGAATTAAAAAATTTAGGTTGGGATATAATTTCCAGTGGTGGTACGGCAAAAACTTTAAAAGAAAATTCTATTGACTGCAAAGAAATATCCGAAGTTACCGGATTCCCGGAAATTTTAGACGGTAGAGTAAAGACGCTTAATCCGAAAATTCATGGCGGAATACTCGCTATAAGAAATAAAAATGAGCATATAAAGCAGTTGCAAAAATATGATATTGGCGCTATAGATATGGTTGTAGTAAATTTGTATCCATTTGAAGAAACAATAAACAAAATCCCTAAACCTGAAGACAAAAAAATAGCTCAAGATGTTATAGAAAATATAGATATCGGTGGGGTGGCTTTGCTTAGAGCAGCGGCAAAAAACTATAAAGACGTTATGGTTGTTTGCGATTCAAAAGACTATTCTGGCATTGTTGATAATTTAAAAAGCAAATCTGTAAATGAAGAGTTAAAATTAAATTTGGCTGCAAAAGCTTTTCGTCACACGGCTTACTACGACTCTTTAATTTCAAATTATTTAACTTATGAAAAGTTTCCTACGCAGGCGTCTATACCTTTAAAAAAGTTATCCGGTCTTAGATACGGCGAAAATCCTCATCAAGAAGCCGCGTTGTATTCAAACGGTACGGAAGCGAATAAGCCTATAGTAATATCTGCAAAACAAATCCATGGAAAAGAACTGTCGTACAATAATTATTTAGATTTGGAATCAGCATGGAGGCTTGTTCATGAATTTGACGCGCCTGCTTGCGCTATTGTCAAACACAACAATCCTTGCGGTTGCGCTGAGGGGAGCCATATAAAAGATGCGTATTTAAAAGCCTTGTCTTGCGATCCCATAAGTGCTTTTGGCGGCATAATAGCTTTTAATAAGCATGTTGAAGAAGATACTGCGGAAGAAATAAGCAAGCTGTTTGTGGAGTGTGTTATAGCTCCGGATTATTCTAAAAACGCTTTGGATATTTTAACCCGTAAGAAAAATATAAGATTGTTAATTCAAGAGATACCTTACAAAGAAGATAAAAATATTGTTGAATACAGAATGATGTCTTATGGTATGCTCGCTCAGGATAGAGACAATCTTTTATCGGCTGAAATAAAGCCCATGACAAGACGTCAACCGACAAAAGAAGAAAATGACACCTTAAATTTTGCTTGGAAAATTGCAAAACATGTTAAGTCTAACACTATTATTTTAGCTAGGGGCAGACAAACAGTGGGTATTGGAGCCGGACAGATGAGTCGTATAGACTCTTTAAAAATTGCCGTTGAAAAAATGAAATATGTAAATCACACGTTAGATGAGAAGAAATTTCCCCTTGTTTTAGCGTCGGATGCTTTTTTCCCTTTTCCCGATGTGGTTGAAGAGTCTGCCAAGGTGGGAGTTACGGCTATAATTCAACCCGGCGGTTCAATAAGAGACGAGGATTCTGTTAAAGCCGCGGATGGTAGAAATATGGCTATGGTGGCTACCGGCGTTCGTCATTTTAAACATTAAATTACGTAAAAGCATGTTTTTTACGACAAGGAGTGTTGATTATGAAGAAGTTTCTAGCGATTTCAATATTACTGTCGTTAGCGGTGTGCGTTTTTTCTGATAATGTGTCGGCAAGAAGAAGAGGTCATTTTAAGATAGTGCATGTTATCTATCCTGCCAATCATTACTGGGATTGGGATAGTGATCCCATATATTGGTACCCTGATCAAGTTGACGGCGATTTTTATTACAGCTATGCAAGTTATAGTAATTATGAAACTGAAAGAAGTAGGACTAATACAGCGTTGAATGAAATAGAGCTTCTTGAGAAAAGAAAAGCTGAATCTGAAAAGGCTAAAAAAGAACTAACGAAAGTAAAAATTACAGAAGCTAACTTCTATAAACAATATAGTACTGACGCTCCTGCTCTTTCTACGGCTGAGATTACTTTGAAAAATAATTCAAACTATAAGATTACAGCCGTATTTTTCAGAGGAAAGCTGACTACGCCAAAGACCGGCAGGATTTTAATAGACGGAGATTTTAAGTGTGATTTGCCTGAACCGCTGAATCCGGGAGCGGAAAATATTTATGAAATAGCTTTGAATGATTTTGTAGGTTGGGCTAAAGTAAAAGTTTCCGATACCACCAAATTTGACGTTTCTATAATTGGGCTAGGCACAAGCGACGGGACAGTTTATGTGAGTGCTTTTTCAAACAACGATCAAAAAAGATTGGATACTTTAAAGAAAAAATATATTGACTAAAAGATGATACAAGAGAAAAAAAAGATTACAATTGCCGATATAACGGCTTTGAAAAAAGACTTTAGGGCTAAAGGACTAAATACCGTTTGTCAAAGCGCCAAGTGTCCAAATATCGGCGAATGTTTTAAAAATAAAACGGTGACATTTTTAATACTTGGAAAAAACTGTACGAGAAAATGCGCTTTTTGCGCTGTGGAAAAATATAACCCGGAACCGGTTGATACGAATGAGCCTTATAAAATTGCAAAAACAATAAAAAAATTTGGGCTTTCTTACAGCGTTATAACATCGGTAACAAGGGACGATTTGCGTGACGGCGGAGCGGGTCATTTTGTAAAGACAGTAAATGAAATAAAGCTAGTTCTTCCCAATGCCAAAGTGGAAGTTCTTGTGCCGGATTTTTTAGGCAAGACAGAACTTATAGACATTGTTTTAGTTTCAAAACCGGATGTTTTTTCTCATAATTTAGAAACAGTTCCATATTTATACGATGCCGTAAGAAAAGGTGCGGATTATAAGCGCTCTATGAAAGTTTTAAAGCACGCAAAAAATGCGGGCTTTAAAGTCAAAACGGGAATAATGTTGGGTTTAGGTGAAACTGAACGGCAGCTGTTTGATACTATTAAAGACGTAAAAGATACGGGAATTGATATTCTTACTATAGGGCAATATCTTGCTCCAACAAAAAAGCATTATTCCGTTGTTAAAGAATATAGAACTGAAGAATTTCAAAAGATACGAGATTTTGCTCTTTCAGTCGGTATAAAGCGGGTAGTTTCAGGAAGATATGTTCGCAGTTCGTATTTGGCGGAAGAATATTTTTAGAGGTGTTTTTTGAGTAAAACGTATTTGTCCGGCGTAGGCGGTAGCGGTAAAGCTCATTATTTGTTTAGACACATATCTGAAGAACAAACTGATATTAAACGCGAAAAATCAGATTTGTGCGTTTTTGCTTTTGTTAAAGATGAAGAACTTAACTCTTTTTACGACGATTTGAAAGCTTTTTTTAGTTCAAATAATGAAGTAGCCGTACTTTTGCTTCCATCTGACGATGCTGAGCAAAGGTCTTTTACAACAGATAGAATAAAAGAACTGAAAAATTTTGTTGTTTGTGCCTCTGACATTTCAATAAACTCTCCCGTTTTAAGCCCAAAAGACAATACTGGTTTTACAGTTACAAAAAATAATAAATACGATTTAAACGATTTGGTCGTTTTACTGTCTTCTTTCGGATATACAAGAGTTAATTTTGTTGAAGATAGAATGCAGTTTGCTGTAAGAGGCGATCTTGTGGACGTTTGGTCTGCCGCAAATCCGACGCCCGTTAGAATTTTTTTTGAATACAATATTATTGGCGCTATAAGAACTTTTGATCCGGCAAGTCAGTTGTCAAACACTTTCCTTAAAGAGATTAAAATACTTCCTATCAACATTTCGGAATCAAAATCAACAATTAGAGATTATTTTAAATATGAAAAAAAATCGGAAACATTATTATATTTTGACTACGATATTGATAAGGAAACAGAAAGATTAGCCGAAAACGCTAGAGTTATTATAAATGATCCGCTTAATCATAAAGCTCAATATCAAGGGTATAAAAGTTTTACGGGCTTTCAAGGGGATATAAACTTTTTTGTAAAATCCCTTAAAGACTTTGCTGAAAATGACGCAATGATAAAAATTTACTGCGCTAACGACGGCGAGCGGCAGCGTATTTATGATATTTTTCATGAAAGTAATTGGAATTATAAAAGTCCGGAATTCTTATTTGGCGATTTGTCTCAAGGCTTTTACTTGGAAAAAGAAAAACTTATTTGTATTTCAAGCCGCGAAATGCTTTATAAGAAGAAACCCGCAAGTTTCCCTAAAATAAAAGGCGGCAGAAGATTAGAAGGCATTTGGGAAATTTCTGCCGGCGATTATGTGGTTCATGAAAAGTATGGGATAGGACGCTATGTGGGGTTAAAGACAATTTCCCGCGATAACAGTGTTTCAGAATATT
Source organism: Endomicrobium sp. (assembly GCA_031264425.1). Taxonomy (GTDB): domain Bacteria; phylum Elusimicrobiota; class Endomicrobiia; order Endomicrobiales; family Endomicrobiaceae; genus Endomicrobiellum. Next base: position 9,965 of record JAISDY010000136.1, read on the forward strand.
TGTGTGTGGAATATAGAAACGGAGATAAGCTCTATGTTCCGCCTGATGAAATCAAAACTGTAAAAAAATATGTCGGCGTTGAAGGTGTAAAACCCAAGCTGTATTCTATGGATACTCTTGCATGGGAAAGAGTAAAATCAAGAGCGCGCGAAGCTGCAAAAGAATTTGCCAAAGAACTTTTAAAACTTTATGCGCAAAGAAGTTTGGTCAAAAGAAATCCTTTCGGTCCGCAAACAAATTGGGAAAAAGAGCTTAAAGATTCTTTTCCATATGAAGAAACTCCCGACCAGCTAAAAGCAATAGAAGATATTAACAACGACTTTCAAAAACCTTATCCTATGGAAAGGCTTGTCTGCGGCGATGTGGGTTTTGGTAAAACAGAAGTGGCTGTTAGATCCTCGTTTAAAGTGGTTCAAGAAGGAATGCAGGTGGCTATTTTGTCGCCTACTACAGTTTTAGCTCAGCAGCACTACAATACGTTCCACCAAAGACTTTCCATCTTTCCTACAAAAGTGGCCGTTATAAGCAGATTTCAAACTAAATTAAAGCAAAAAGAAGTTTTAAAAAATCTTGAAGACGGTCATGTTGATATTATAATCGGCACTCACAGGCTTTTGCAAAAAGACGTTAATTTCAAAAATTTGGGATTATTAATTGTTGATGAAGAGCATAGGTTTGGAGTTAAACAAAAAGAAAAAATAAAGTCTGTAAAGAAAAATATAGACATATTGATGCTTTCGGCTACTCCTATACCGAGAACACTCTCCTCCGCTTTGTCAGGCTTTAGGGATTTGTCGCTGATAGAAACGCCTCCTTTTGGCAAACTTCCGATAGAAACAAGCCTTTCTTTATATGATGAGGGAATGATTAAAAAGATAATAGAGGCGGAGATTTCAAGAGGCGGACAGGTTTTTTACGTTTACAATAAAGTTGAAACAATTTTAACAAAAGCCGAGAGTATTAAAAAGCTTGTCCATGGAATTAGGCTTGGCGTTATACACGGTAAAATGAAATCAAAAGACGTTGAAAATGTAATGTGGAAATTTACAAATTTAGAACTTGACGTTTTGCTTGCGACTACAATAATAGAGTCTGGTCTTGATATTCCTTCCGTAAACACAATGATAATAGAAGAAGCTGAAAATTTTGGGTTGTCGCAGCTTTATCAGCTTAGAGGCAGAATAGGCAGAGGCAGTGAGAAAGCGTACTGTTATTTGCTTTACAAAGATAAAAATCTAAGCGATGAAGCCGTTAAGAGGCTTGAAGCTATAAAGGAATTTAGCGAATTAGGCTCTGGGTTTAGGCTAGCTCTTAAAGATTTGGAAATAAGAGGCGCGGGCGGAATTCTTTCGTCAAATCAACATGGCTTTATAAGAGATATTGGTTACGATATGTTTGCCAAACTTTTGGAGGAAGAAGGTAGGAAAGTTAAAGGCGATGTTGTTGAGGAAAAAGAAGATAAGAAAACGACATCCATAGACTTGCGAATGGACGCTTTAATTCCAAGTGCTTATATAGAAGACGAAAATATAAGAATTTTGTTTTATAGAAAACTCTCGGATGCCGTTAATGAAGATGCGTTGGAGAAGGTCAGAAATGAGTTGAACGATCGTTTTGGAAAAATTCCGCAAGAAACACAAATGCTGTTTGAAGCCGCTAAGTTAAGGATTGCCGCTGTAAAATTTAACATAGAAAGTATCTCGGAAGACGACAATTATATTTATTTGTATTTCTATCAAGAAGGCGACTTTTCAAGATTAGACATTTCAAAATTTGTATCGGACTATTCTGATGTCGTGGAATTTATGTCCGGGAGACATCATTCTTTTAAATTGAAGAAAAACAGAATTTCTGAAAATTCTATAGACTACATAAAAAAATTCATCGCAAGACTTGGTTTTTATATACGTTAATGTCAACAATCAAAAATTGACAAGCAAAGCCGTTTTGTGTTATTCTTAAAGCGTTATTTGTCTATTATTTTGTAAAAAATGGAGACAAATTTGTTAAAAAAAAGAACAATTCTTAACGAATACGTTTTTGTTTTAACAATAGTTGTTCCTATCTTTTTATTCGTCGGAATTTCTTTTTCCAATGATGTCTTTTTGGCAAGATGTATGAAAATAGCCGAGTCTCGCGATCCGAAACTTGCTGTTACATACGAACAAATTCAGCTTGCTCACTCCAGAACTACCCGTGCGGCAAGGTCATTTTTCCCACAAATTACGCTTCAACACACAACTTCTAAAGGCACAACCGCTATGGCATTGGCAAATGATGGCAGCGGAGCTTACGGCGACTATGAGTATAATTCGGAATCTTATGGCGTGAAAGCCTCTCAGCCAATATATGAGGGTTATAGAACTAGAGGGACTTACGAGTACGAGTCTATGATGGTTACTGCCGCGAAGTTTAACTACACAAAAACTCGCGAAGAATTGTTTTCAAAAGTTAAGCTCGCCTATTATGAGTATGTTACTTTAAAACAGGAATATAGCGCTTTGGCAAATGCCAACGAGATAGTCTCGTCACTTTTTAAAAAAGTGCAAAAAGAGTATAAAGCGAGAGCTATTTCGCAGCTTGATCTTCTTGAGGCGGAGCATTTCAAAGATAAAATCTACGATATGTACGAAGCGGCTCGTATAAACATGAACTTTGCGATAAAGAAACTTATAAATGTTGTTGGCGTCGCTGATATAGTTGAGATAAACGCAAAGGAATTGGACGCTCTTCCGGATGACGTTCCTGAAATTTCTTTTTATTTAGATGATTTATTAAGATTTGTTTTAACTAACAACTTAGAGGTACAGACCGCTAAGGTGCAGGCTGATATGGCTGATATGAAGATCAAAATAAATCGCTCAAAAGTTATTCCGAAGTTTTATGTTGAAGGCTTTTACGGAAAAAGCGGCGAAGCCTTTACAACGCAACCTTTAGAGCTTTCAATGTCATGGAATGTGGTGGGAAGACTTTCATGGGGATTATGGGGAAACTCGCTGGAAGCTTCTTATACAAAAGAAAGAACTGATCCTACCGCAATTGTGGACGCTAGCAAAAGAGTTGACACTATTACGCAGGACGTAAAGTTTGCTCTTTTAGATGATCTTGGATATTTTGTTGATGCAAAAGAAAGCAAAGTGGGTTTTAATCAAACGAATGCGGATTATGTTGACGTTCTTAAAAATAGAAGACTTGATACGGAAAAAGCATACAATGATTATGTAAATTCTTTAAATAATGCTAGAACTTTTAAAAAAGAAATGGCTTACAGAAAAAGAAAGTTGGCTTTAATGAAAAAACAAAATTCTCTTTATGAAATTAGCACAGTTAATTTGATGGAAGAAGCTCTAAAATACGCTGAAGCTATTTCAGGTTATGCTAGAGCCACGTATCAAAATTACTCTTCAGTAACCGAAATGGAAAGGTTAACATTGATGCCGTTGAGATAATAGGAGGAACAAAAATTGGAAAAGTTCAAATACTACCTCTATCTTATCATTGACAAAATTAGTCTTTACATTGAACGCGAAAAAAACAAATCTCCCCAAAAATTTAAGAAAAAGCTTTATACGATAGGCATATTGTTGCTTGTCATTATCGCGGGAATATCTTCATATTTTATTCTTGTTAAAAAAGTTAAACAAGAAAGCCATGAGCAAGGAATAATACAAGTAAAAGTAATGAGGGTTAAAAAAGAGGACTTTACTGAAAAGTACACAGTTATGGGTTCAATTAAAGGAGCTATTGAAAACGATCTTCGTTTCCAGATAGAAGGACATCTTAAGAAATATAATTTTAAAGAAGGAGATAAAATCACAAGCAGTCAAATTATTTGTTCTTTAGACACTAAAGATGCCATGACTAAAGTTGATTATGCTCAAAGCAAATATAAGGGCGAACAGTCGTCATATTTGTCGGCTAAAGAAAAATATAAAGTATATGAAGAAATGTTTAATATGAAGGCTTTGGCAGAAAGTAAACTCCTTGAAGCTAAGTTTGAGCTAGAATCTGCAGAATTGCGTGCGAAATCCGCTAAGTCAGAGCTTGAACTTGCCCAATTGAATTTGCAAAAGACTAATCTTGTGGCGCCAAGCGACGGTATTCTTGCCGAGATTATAATAAAGCCCGGCGAATACGTCACGTCGCAGGATGTCGTGTGTAAGTTTATAAGCGATCAGGGCACAAACTTTGAAGTTGATATACCTGAAAAAGATGTCTTGAAAATGTCAGT
>JAISDY010000048.1 GCA_031264425.1 Endomicrobium sp.
CGTTACAATTTCTTCTTGTTCTTCTGAATTCTCAAAGACCACAGCCTGCGTTGGAGATTCAATATTTATAACGCCATCGTTGTTTTGAGCATAAGAAGTTACAGCAGAAAAAGATAAAAATATCGCAAAGAGTCTTTTCTTCATACTCATTGACAACCCCGTAAATTATAATTTGTTTACTTCAAAAGTCTGGCAATAGATAAAAAATCAATCGCTTAGTAGTGAAATCATAACTATAAGAAATTATAGCAAAATAAACCCACCTCTACGCTAAGAGGTATTTAGCTTAGCATAGGCTAACCTCAGTATGATACTGCAAAAAAAAGGTTGAGACTGATTGATATTCCACTCCGACTTGAGGCTAGCATTCTTTCCATTTCGTTATTTAATATTTTTAACACTCTAAAGAACCTGCCAGTTTCATGCGAAATATGAACGACAAAATAACAAAAAATAGACACACATAAACAAAATTGATACAATCCGGAAGTCGGGTGCTTCATAACCGTGAGGCTGAGAAAGGCATTGAAATGCCTTAACCGATGGAGGCTATAGCCTCTTGAACCTGATACGGGTAATGCCGGCGTAGGGAATTTGATTTTAAAACCAATGTACTCCCTTTAAGAATTTTTCAGGTTCTTGGAGGGATTTTTCTGTTTTAGCATCGGAGGAAAAAATGAAAGAAGACGTTTTAAACATCGCAGGGCTTAGCCTTAAAAGCAGATTGTTTATTGGAAGCGGAAAATTCCCCAATAACAATTTAATTCCAGATATTTTAAAAGCTGCCGGCGCTCAGATAATAACTGTTGCCGTAAGAAGATTTGATTTTGAAAATCCTCTTGAAAATATTTTAAATTTTATTCCTAAAGACATTTATATAATGCCAAATACTTCCGGCGCTAGAAATGCCGAGGAAGCTGTTAATATTGCAAGAATTGCAAAAGCGGCATGCCAAACAAACTTAATAAAAATAGAAATAATAAATGACAACAAATACCTGTTGCCCGACAATTTTCAAACGGCAAAAGCATGCGAAACACTTTCAAAAGAAGGTTTTAATGTTTTTACATACATGAATGCAGATTTATATGCTGCAAGAGATATGCAAAATGCAGGAGCGAAAGCCATAATGCCCTTGGGGTCCCCAATAGGAACTAATCGTGGTCTTAGAACAGAAGAAATGGTTCGTATCTTGATTGAAGAAATAGACACTCCTATAATAGTTGACGCCGGACTTGGCAAAGCCTCTGAAGCTTGCAAATGCATGGAGATGGGCTGTGCTGCCGTAATGGCAAACACAGCCCTATCGTCAAGTCCTAACGCTGTTTTAATGGCTGAAGCGTTTAAAGATGCCGTGGCATCTGGCAGAAAAGCCTACCTTGCAAAACACGGTGCGGTTTCAGATATTGCAAGAGCATCATCGCCATTAACTGGTTTTTTAAGAAACTAAGAGGTTTATATGAGTTTTTATGACGAAATACAAAAATATAAAAATTTTGATTTTAACGCTTTTACAGATAAAGTTTTAGATACTGAAATACTAAATATTATTAATAAGGAAAGTTTATCCGAGCAAGATTTTCTTGTTTTGCTTTCTCCAAAAGCGTTAAATCATATTGAAGAGATTGCCCGTAAAGCAAATAGAATTGCCGTAAATAATTTTGGCAAGACTATATTGTTGTACGCTCCTTTGTACGTCTCAAATTTTTGCATTAACAACTGTTTATATTGCGGTTTTTCCACTAACAACAATATCAAAAGAGAGGTTTTAAGTTTTGAAGAAATAGAAGAGAATTGCAAAATAATTGCCGGTTACGGCATACGGCATATTCTTCTTGTGTGCGGCGAAAGCAGAGCAAAAACATCTTTGGAATATCTCAAAAAATCTGTCAAAGTTTTAAAAAAATATTTTGATGCCATTGATTTGGAAGTTTATCCTCTTGAAGAGAATGAATACAGAGAGCTTTTTACCGCAGGAGTTGACGGGCTTACGATATATCAAGAAACTTACGATGAAAATCTTTATAAAGTATTACACACAAAAGGGGCAAAAGCTGATTACAAATATCGTCTTGAAACATGCAAAAGAGCCGGAAAAGCAAATTATAGAAACCTTAATGTCGGGGCATTGCTTGGATTAAAAGATTTTATAAGCGAAGTTTTTTTTGCCGGGATACACGCTCAATATTTAAGAAAGAAATTTCCGCACGCTGAAGTTGGAATGTCTTTTCCAAGACTGCGTCCCGCAGAAGGCGGATTTCAGCCCAAAACAACCGTAACCGACATGCAGCTGGTACAAGCCGTATGCGCTGTAAGGCTTTTTATAAATAGAATAAATATTACAGTTTCTACTCGTGAAAGTTCCGAGTTAAGAAATAATATCATACCGCTTGGCATTACTAAAATGTCTGCAGGGTCAAGCACGGAAGTAGGCGGATACGTAAAAAGAGTCGCTCATGGAGAAGTTTTATCAAAAGGGCAATTTACAATAAATGACGTTGCAAGCGTTACAAACGTTAAAGATATGATTTATAAAGCGGGCTATCAGCCTGTGATGAAGGATATGTTTTAAATGAAAAAACAAATGCCTAAAGGCTTGTATGCTATTACCGCGGAGAATTTTTCAAACGGTCGGGACAATATAACAGTCGTTAAAGAAATGCTTGACGCAGACATAAAAACATTGCAATACCGAGATAAATATAAAACAAATTTAGAAAAATTTAAACAGTGCGAGACAATACGAAAATTAACTTTAGACTACAATGTATTCTTTGTGATAAATGACGATATAGATATAGCTCTTGCAATTGAAAGCGATGGGTTGCATTTGGGGCAAGATGATCTGCCTATTTCCTGCGCAAGAAAAATCGTTGGCGATAATATGGTTATCGGAATCTCAACACATTCGCCCGTTCAGGCGCTCACTGCTCAAGAGCAAGGAGCAGACTATATCGGAGTGGGACCTATATTTAAAACTTTCACAAAAGATAATGTTTGCGAGCCTGTTGGTTTTGAGTATCTCAAATATTGCGTAAAAAACATTAAAATTCATAAAGTAGCCATCGGCGGTATAAAACTTTCTAATATCGGACAAATCCGTAAATTTCACCCTGATAGTATTTGCATGGTAACTGAAATTACCGCCTCACCAAACATTAAGGATACCGTCAGGCAAGCTTTAGGGGTTATCAATGATAACAATTAAGTTAAATGGAAATAACGAAAATATAAAAGAAATTTTTTCTCTTCTTAAGTTGTTGGAAGACAAAAAAATTGTTCCTGACACTGTTGTTGTAGCGTTAAATATGAATGTTGTAAATCAAACTGAACTGGACAAAACTTTTCTTTCAAATGGCGACACTGTTGAAGTTTTAAGATTTGTGGCGGGCGGATAGACTTTTATAATGTGCATGTGTATAAAAATGTTTTTATTTTAAGGTTGTATTTATGCAAAATTTTTATGAAAGATACAAAAGTCATATATTGCTCAAAGAGATAGGTATTTCTGGACAAGAACGCATAAAATCTTCAAGCGTTCTTATTGTTGGAGCGGGAGGACTTGGTTCACCACTAGCATTATACCTTGCTGCCGCAGGCATAGGAAATATAGGCATTATTGATTTTGATGATGTTGATGTTTCAAACTTGCAAAGACAAATCCTCTACAATGATAGCGATGTAGGCAAGAGCAAAGTTGAAATTGCCAAAGAACGTATAGAAAAATTAAACCCTGAAATAAAAGTCAACGCTTATAATGAAAAACTTACAAATGTAAATGCTTTAGATATATTTAGAAATTACGATGTTGTTGCAGATGCTGCCGACAATTTTCAAACACGCTATCTTGTAAATGATGCCTGCGCTCTCAGCGGTATTCCCGACGTTTGGGCGTCAGTGTATAAGTTTGAAGGACAGGTAAGCATTTTTGACGCAAAAAAAGGAGCTTGTTACCGTTGTTTTCACCCTGTTGCACCAAAACATGGAAGTGTGCCTTCATGCGGCGAAAGTGGCGTGATTGGCACTATAACAGGAATAATCGGGTCTATACAAGCCTGTGAAGTTCTAAAAATTATAACAGGTACTGGCACGCCCTTAATTGGACGTTTATTATATTTTGACGCACTTAACATGGTTACAAAAGAGTTTAAAATTAAAAAAGATAAAAATTGTTCTTTATGCGGTACAAATCCGTCAATAAAAGAACTTCAAGATTACGACGAATTTTGTCAAATTAATAAGTTTGCTGAAAGTGAAATAACTTCTGATGAGTTAAAAATAAAACTTAAAAATAAAAAGAATATACAAATAATTACTATATGCGAGGAAAACGAAGAGCAAGGTTTAGCTTTCCCGGACTCTTTGCCTGTAGCTTTAAATAATATTGTGTTTTTAAAGGACAAATTGAATACAAATAACGACACTGTTTTTGTTTGTAAGTACGGATATAAAAGTATTTATGCTATACGATTGTTAAAAGAAGCGGGCTACAAAGGAAAAATGTACAGCCTTAAAGGCGGAACCGATAAATATTAAGTCTTTACATCCCTGAGTTATCGGGATAATGTCTCTCCAAAAAAAGATAGCTATTTAAATATGCAATATCTACCGCAAATTATTTCTTATATAAATCCTGCATATCAAAAATTACTAAAATGACATACTTAATTACTGTGTATTCCAAATAACTACTTTTTTTAAATAAACCCTCAGACAACAACTTTAAATTTAGTTACATAAAAGATAATGATAAGCAGATAGATAAATAATCTTTACATCTTCTTCAACCTCAGAATTCAATGAACATATTTCATCTATATCACAAACATTAAGCTTTCTCCACATTACTCTTTTGTTTTGGAATAAAGGTTCTTTTGATGAAAATGTTGCAATAATATAATCACATG
>JAISDY010000092.1 GCA_031264425.1 Endomicrobium sp.
AAATTAAGACTGTCTGATTTTTTCTTTTGGTTTTGAAAGTTTGTTTTAGCCATTATTTTTATTAACACCTTTCGTTTTTTCTAGGGTACCTTGCTCGTCATTTAGAAGTTCAACGTTTAAGCTCAAAGCCTTAAGCTCGTTTACCAAAACCTTGAACGATTCAGGAACGCCGGGCTCAGATATCGACTCGCCTCTGACGATAGAGTCATACATCTTTACTCTTCCGTCAACATCGTCTGATTTTACCGTCAAGAATTCTTGCAGTATATGAGCCGCTCCGTAACCTTCAATAGCCCACACTTCCATTTCTCCAAATCTCTGTCCTCCAAACTGAGCTTTACCGCCCAACGGCTGACGAGTGATAAGAGAATACGGACCGGTTGATCTCGCGTGCATCTTGTCTTCCACAAGATGGTTAAGCTTCATAACATACATAACGCCGACTGTGATTTTTTCCATAAACGGCTCGCCCGTTCTTCCGTCGTACAGCGTAACTCTGCAGTCGTCTGTGGGCAAACTTTCATGCGCAAATTTGTTTAGAGAAGTTTCCAACTCTTTACCTTTAAGTCTGCGCGCAATTAATGATTTCTTCTTTTCGTCTAATATTTTAGTTTTTGCTTTTTCAACGTATTCTTTTATCTGCTCTTCAGAGGCGCTGTCAAATACAGGAGTTACCATCTGAAGTCCCAACTCTTTCCCAGACCAGCCCAACATAATTTCAAGAAGCTGTCCAACATTCATACGAGAAGGAATTGCCAACGGTGACAACACACAGTCAACTGGAGTTCCGTCAGGCAGTCTTGGCATGTCTTCCACAGGGAGAATTCTTGCAACAATACCTTTATTCCCATGTCTTCCGGCTAGTTTGTCTCCAACTTGGACTTTAAGTTTTACTGCAATATAAACTTTTACAGTCTTGTTTACTGAAACAGGCAAATCATCGCCTTTCTTAAATCTTTCTTTATCGGATTCATAATTATTTTTTAATATGTCTTCTTTTGAAGCGTACAGCAATTCTATTTTAGATACATCAGACTTTTTGGCATTTGCCAATTGCTCTTTCTTATCCTTACGGAGTTTAGCTTTTGCAGCTTCATACACTTCGCGCATTTCTTCTAACTTTTTGCTCTTTTCTTTTTCCGTAAGTTTTGCAAGCCTTATGAAAGTTCTTACCGCTATAACTTTCCCCGATATTCCCGGCGGAACTCTAAGTGATGCGTCTTGCACGTCTTCGGCTTTCTTGCCGAACAGCACTCTAAGAAGCCTTTCTTCAGGAGTCGCCTGCTGCTCACCTTTAGGAGCGGTCTTACCTACAAGAATATCGCCTCTTTGAACATAAGATCCGACTTTAATTACACCGTCTTCGTCAAGGTTTAATAAGTCCTCAGACCCTACATTTGGAATATCTTTTGTTATTTCTTCAGGACGTCCCTTTATTTCTCTTGCTTCAATCTGGAATTCTCTAATATGAACTGAAGTAAATTTATCATCCTGTATTAACTTTTCAGACAACAGCATAGCGTCTTCAAAATTGTATCCGTCCCAAGGCATGTAAGCGACTAAAAGATTTTGTCCCAAAGCAAGCTGTCCTTCTCTTGTAGCGGGACCGTCGGCTATTATCTGACCTTTTTTAACTGTATCGCCTAAGACAACCAAAGGTATTTGGTTAATACACGTATCTTGGTTGGAGCGAGCGTATTTTCTTAAATTATAAACTTCTATTTCGCCGCTCTTTGCATAAACCACTATTTCATTAGAAGAAACAGAAACTACTTCTCCGTCTGATTTAGCAACCACGACTACACCCGAATCTCTTGCGACTTTCTCTTCAATGCCTGTTGAAACTAACGGAGGCTCCGCCACTAATAAAGGCACTCCCTGACGTTGCATGTTACAGCCCATCAAAGCGCGGTTTGCATCGTCGTGTTCTAAAAACGGAATCAAAGCCGCAGATACTGATATGACCTGCATAGGAGAAACGTCCATATAATCAACTTTTGTGGAAGGCTGGAACAAGAAATCACCCCATTTGCGCCCCTGGACTGAATCTACTGTGATATTTCCCTTGCTATCCAAAGGAGTATTTGCCTGCGCCACAAAAAATTCGTCTTCTTGGTCTGCAGTCAAATATTCAATTTTATCCGTAGCTTTGCCGTTTTCAACTTTTCTATACGGAGTTTCTATCAACCCGTAAGGATTTACCCTTGCAAAGGTTGCTAAAGATGTTATCAAGCCGATATTTGGACCTTCTGGCGTTTCAATAGGGCAAATTCTTCCATAATGTGTATGATGAACATCCCTAACTTCAAAGCCCGCTCTCTTTCTGTTCAATCCTCCGGGACCCAAAGCAGACAATCTTCTCTTATTTGTAAGTTCAGCCAAAGGGTTGATTTGATCCATAAACTGAGAAAGCTGTGAAGTTCCAAAGAATTTTTTTACCTGAGCTACAAATTGCGTTATATTTGTAAGAGATCTCGGAGTAACATTAGCTTTATCTTGGTTGTTCATATGCTCTTTTGCAATCCTTGCCATTTGAACAAGCCCAATTCTAATCTGGTTTTCCAACAACTCTCCGACAGATCTTACACGTCTATTTCCCAAGTGGTCTATATCATCCAAACCTATCTTTACAGTTTTGCCACCTTCCGAAAATTCAGTGTCACCGTTGTACAACATTAAGAAATATTTAAGCGTAACGACAATATCTTCTCTTGTAAGAGTTCTCTTGCTTTCAGAAGGGATTGCAAACTTAAAATTCTTCTCATAGAATTTAAATATGGGAGCCAACTTTTTTAAAATTTTGTATCTTCCGACGGTAGTTAAATCATATCGTCTGACGGATTTAAAAAGAAGTTCTTCCAAAAATTCTTGCGCTCTTTCCTGCATAATAAATTCTTGGGTTTTCAAAACTTTATATATATAGTTGATTGCTTCTTTCTGAGTCTTTATTATATCTTTTTTCAAAGTTAAAAGGATTGAAATGTCTTTTAAAACATGAACTGTCGCAAAACCTTTTGCTTGAAGTTTTTTTATTAATTCTTCTTTTAACTCTTTTCCGGAATCCGCAATAACCTCACCCGTCGCCTTGTCGTATAAATCTTCAGCCAAATATTCTGGAGTTAAAGAAGTTAAAGCCGCATCCAAAGACAATTCCTTGACATCTTTGAAAAGATTTAAAATTTCTTCGTCGGATTCAAAACCCAAAGCGCGCAAGAAAGTAGTAACATATATTTTTCTCTTGCGGTCAATCCTTACGTATAAAATACCGTTCTGGTCAAATTCAAATTCAACCCATGCTCCTCTGTAAGGAATCATTCTTGCAAAGTACAAAGGTTTACCTAAAACGGAAACTCTTTTTTCCTCGTCTTCCTCAAAAATTACTCCGGGAGAACGGTGAATCTGGCTGACAACAACACGTTCCACTCCATTTATAATAAATGTGGCGGTGTCTGTCATCAATGGTATATCTCCAAAATAAACTTCCTGTTCAGAAAGTTCTTTCTCTTTACCATCTTCCTTTTTGTGCATAAGTCTCAATTTAACTTTTAAAGGAAGTGCGTAAGTAGCGTCTCTTGCTATAGATTCCTCAACGGAATACTTAGGTTCGCCAAAAGAATAAGAAACATACTCTAAAACCAAACTCTCATCAGAATTTGTTAAAGGAAATATATCTCTAAAAGCTCCTTCAAGACCTTGAAACTTTCTTTTTTCAGGGGCAACGTCTTGCTGCAAAAATTCAGCAAACGAATCCTTCTGCATTTTCAAAAGAAGCGACGAGTCTATCGGGGCTCCAATTTTCCCAAAGTTAACTTTATTCATTATTTTCAACCCGTTATTTATTTTATATACAAAAGACAAATAAATATTTATTATACCTAATAAATATTATTTGTCAACTACTATTGGCAATGATGTTTTTTAGCGGGATTACTTAAGTTCAACAGTTGCACCAGCCTCAGTAAGCTTTTTCTTTATTTCTTCAGCTTCTGCTTTTGCAACATTTTCCTTTACAGTCTTAGGAGCGCCATCCACTAAGTCTTTAGCTTCTTTGAGACCAAGTCCTGTAACTTCTCTTACAACTTTAATAACATTGATTTTGCTTGCGCCTGCATTTGCAAGAACAACATTGAATTCAGTCTTTTCTTCTGCTGCCGCACCAGCTGCCGGAGCTGCTGCAACTGCTACAGGAGCTGCTACCGACACACCAAACTTTTCGTCCAATGCCTTCACAAGCTCTGAAAGTTCGATAACTGATAATGATGAAATTGCCTCAATCAACTGATCTTTTGTGAGATCTGCCATTTTACTATCCTCCACTTATTGACTTCTTTTTTAAATTTAAAGCATATACAACTAACTGCCTAGCTTCAAGATAAAGTATTTTGAACTTTTTGCTAAGCAAAACTCTTTTTAAAACTAAGAGATCCCGTCTTTTAAATTTAGACGACACTTGCAACGGAGAAGCATACATTAGTAAGTATGTAAGCCGACGCACGCGTAAGGAAGCATAAATTTAAAAGACAAGTCTTATGCTGCTTGCTTCTTTGAGATTGCGTCTAATACTGTTACCAATCCTCTGATATTTACCACAAGAATATTTACAAATCCGCCTATAGGAGCATTTATGCTGCCAAGCATTTTTGCAATAAGAACTTCTCTTGATGGAAGTTTAGATAATTGTTCAACAACCGCCGCATCTACAAATTTTCCTTCTAAATAACCTGCCCTTATCTTCAACTTTTCATGCATTTTTGCAAAATCCATAACTGCTTTTGCTGGAGAAAGAATATCTCCATTCTCAATAACAAGAGCA
>JAISDY010000132.1 GCA_031264425.1 Endomicrobium sp.
GGAAAACCAGTAGAAGTAGAGGAAGGTTCAGCTGTATCAGAAGAAGCAACATCAGAGGAAGTAAGCGCGGCGAGAAGAGCTATAGATGAATTGAGAGATCTCTATCCGCTTAGTAGTGAAGAAAGGGAAGAACTAGAAACCTTGAAAAAAGAAATAGGGATGCGTGGAAGTAGTAAAAAAGAAATTTTAGAGAAGGCAGGATACATAGTATCTGGGGTAGAGGTAAGAAAATATAGTTCTAAATTGGTGGTAAATATTAAGAGAAAAAGAGCGATGAGAAAGATAATGATAATGCCAATTGACAGAGGAGTAGGAGTAAAAGTTGAAGTAGTAGGTAATGAAGTATTTTTGTACAAAGAGAAGCTAAGAGAAGATGGAGTAATAGAAATAGAAGGATATGGGGAATATGGGTTGTTGCCAGAGTTTAGGAGGAAATGAGAAGACGGTAACAAAACTATTTGATAGAAAACTACAAGGAAAAGAAGAGGGACAAGTAATAAGTGTAACAATGATGGCAGCAATAGGAAAAGGGAATGAGTTAGATAGAGATAAAAAAGTGAAAAGTTTGTTTAAAGAGATTGGGCAAAGAAGTATAGAAGAAGCGTATATGTTAATAAGAAAAGAAGGGACGTCTCTAAGGTTCATACCGAACGTGGTAAAGAGCGTGGGGAGCGAAGAAGAAAGGAAGTATGTATATAAGAACATAGGGAAAAGAGAAGAGGGAGAAAAGAATGGAGTATGGATAGAAGGGATAAATGAAATAAAGAATTATAGGGAAGATGAAGACAGTATAGGTAAATATAGCGATAGCAAAGTAGGAGCGATAGTAGGATATGGGAGGGTAGTAGGAGAAAGAGCATATATAGGAATATATATGAAGACAGAAAAGGACGAAATAAAACAAGGCGGAGGAAATAGTGGAGAAGTGGTGAATGTGGGAGTAGGAGTTTGTGGAGGATATGAAAGAAAGATAGGCATAAAGTGGCTAGGATATATAGGGATGAATAAGTATAAGACAGAAAGGGAAAGTATAGGAGGAAAAGGGAAGGCAGAGTTTAGTGGAAGAGAGATAGTTTTGGATGTAGAAATAGGGTTGAAAATAGGGAATAAGGTAGTAAGAATAATAAGACCATATATAGGTATAGGAGCAAGGAAGAGCAGTTATGAGAATATAGAAGAGAAATGGACGTTAATAGACGTGATGATAAAAGAAGGAAGTTATAAGAGATGTGTGGGAAGGATAGGAGTAGAAGGAAATAAAGAGATAAGCAAGAAAGTGGAGATAGTAGGAAGAATGGAGTATGAGAGAGTGATAAAGGGAGAGAGAGGAGAAGTGAAGATAGAAGGGGGGAGGAGAGAAAGAAGGGAAAGATAAAATAGGATTAAGTGGAAATAAAGCAGGTGGGTATAATGAAATAGGAGTAAATGTAGGAGCAAGTTTTAAGTTTAGAAAGTTTTTAACACAATAATATTTTTGCATTTATGGTAAAAAAGATAGCTTTCATTCTAGGATAGTTTTTAGAATGGGAACAATAAACAAAAAAGGAGGTGAAAAGAGATGAATAAGTTTAGAAAAGTATTGATTAGTACAATCTTGTGCATGAGCTTAGTATTATCAGTAGTTCCTACTAGTTTTGCAGTAGACCGTGACTGAAAGATACGACAGCAGAGTATTGTACAGTTATAACTAAAGTACTAGGAACTTTAGCACTATCTTTCTTGTCGTTGGGTGTTGTTGGTGTTGGTGTGAGAATGTTGCTAGGAAGACCTTTAGTAGGAGTTGCTAACGATCATCCGATAGTCTGGGTTCACGCCGGAGCAGCAGCACATGCGTAATGCGTATGGAGGAAGGAATACACCTTTCCTTCCTCCATATATACTTCTCTTTTGACTTAAGTTTCTCTCTAAAAAAGAGACCTTCCAATTTAGGGATAAAGGAAACTTCCAACAGTAAAAAGATAACCTTTTCTAAAATAACCAACTTTTTGTTGCTTCTTTTTTTTATCTTTGAGGTTTCCTTAAACAATTTGACTTTATACAACTTTAATTACTTGGAAAAAATAAGAGTTTTGTAAATGAATTGACTGTAAATTTTAAAACCGGTCTTAAAAGCTGGTTTTTTTATTTTCAATATAATAGAATATCGGCGTGTAAGATAAAATTTAATGAGGTTTTTGATGTTAACAAAAGTTGCCATTGTAGGTAGACCTAATGTAGGTAAATCCACTCTTTTTAACAGGCTCATAGGTAGGAAAAAAGCTATTATCCACGAGACACCGGGAACAACGAGAGATAGAAATGATTATGAAGTTTCATGGAAAGATAAAAAATTTATAGTTACAGATACAGCGGGTTGGAGCAAAGATATTTTCGTTTTTTCTATAGACATGTCGCATCAGTTGGATATAGCGATTGAACAATCTGACATAGTTTTATTTGTGGTTGATGGCAAAATGGGTGTCCATCCAACAGATTTGCAAATTGCACAGCAAATAAGGCTAAGCAAAAAGAAAACAATTCTTGTAGTAAATAAAATAGACATGCAAGCGGAAGAAATTAAAGGATATGAGTTTTACGAGCTTGGTTTTGACGATATAGTTTTTGTGTCGGCTAATCACGGTAGAAGCATACACGATTTGCTTGATAAAATTTGGGATAATATAAAGTACGATAGAAGAACAAAAAAAACTCAAGAACTTTTGAAGATTATTCTTGTTGGAAAACCTAATGTGGGAAAATCTTCATTTATAAATTCAGTTACAAAAGAAGAAAGAAGCATAGTTCACGATATTGCGGGAACAACGAGAGACTCTCTTACGGCTCATGTTTGCGTAAATAATAAAGAATATATAATTATAGATACCGCAGGGTTGCATAGGGGAAGCAAAACAAAAGACGATATGGAATATCTCTCAACTTTAAGTACAAACTATGCAATTGAAGACGCGGATGTTGCTGTTTTAATTGCCGACGCATCTCAAGGCATAGGCGAGACGGAAGTTAAAATAGCAAGACTTTTAATGGAAAAAAATAAACCCGTTATTGTAGCCGTAAACAAATGGGATTTGATTGAAGAAAAAGAAGGGGCTGCTAAATATTTTGAAGAGCAGCTTAGAGAAAGAATAAAGTTTATGAGTTGGGCAGACATAATTTTTATATCTGCTAAAACAGGGCAAAGGTTAGAAAGAATTTTCCAAGAAGCTGAAACTGTTTTTAATCAGTATGCAAAACAATTAAGTCAAGAAGAGCTTAATGAAGTTGTACGAGACGCTTTAGCAAGAAAACCTTACACAAGCAAAGGAAAAACTTTGAAGCTGAAAGAATATTCTCAAGTTGCAGTAAAACCGCCTGTGTTTATTTTTTCAGTCAACGATATGGAGCTTGTACATTTTTCCTATGAGAGATTCCTTGAAAATTGTTTAAGAGACAAATTTGGGTTTCACGGTACGCCGATAGTTTTGAAATTTAGAAAATATTACAGAAAAAAAATGGAAAAATAAAAATGTTAATAAAATTTTTATATTTGGTTTTTGCTTACTTATGCGGCTCAATTCCTTTTGCGTACATTGTTGCAAAAGTAGTAAAAAAAGTTGATATCCGGAAAGTTGGCTCAGGTAATCCCGGGACTACAAATGTCTTTAGGTCAATCGGAAAAGGTGCGGGAATTGTGGTGTTTGCTTTTGACACTCTTAAAGGCTTTATTCCTGTTTTTTTTGCAATATTTATAGATAATTCTTTCTCTTATTCCGTTATAGTAGCCACTGCGGCTATTGTCGGACATATGTTCCCCATATTTTTAAACTTTAAAGGTGGAAAAGGCGTGGCTACGGGGCTTGGCGTATTTTTGGCTTTAATGCCTTTACCTTGCTTGGTGGCTTTTATGGTTTTCGGATTAGTCTTTTTACTTTCAGGCTATGTGGCTTTGGGATCAATTGTTGCCGCAGTAACGCTTCCTCTAGCCGCTTATTTTGCGGGTTACGGGTTAGAGCCTATAATTTTCTCTTTTGCGGCTGCTATGCTTATTATTTGTAAGCATAAAGCCAATATAATGAGACTGAAAAACTGTACTGAAAATAGATTTAAAATATTAAAGAGGAAATAAATGAAAATAACTGTTTTGGGCGCCGGGTCGTGGGGGGCAACCCTATCGGCTCTTTTGGTTGACAACGGACATAATGTGGTTATTTGGGAAATTGATAGTAAAAGAGCTAAGGATTTAAACGACAGAAAAATAAAACCTTTTGAAGCCGGAGTAGATTTACCCAAAGAAATAGATATTACAAGCAGCTTGGAGAGTATTAAATATAGCGAAGGCGTGTTGTTTGCTGTTCCATCGCAATATATGAGATCTACCTGTCTGCTCTTAAAAGATAAAGGCATATCTTTAAATGGCAAGCTTATAATGAGCGCTACTAAAGGTGTTGAAAACAAAACTCTTTTGAGAATATCGGAAGTAATAGAAAACGTTTTTCCCGGAGTTTACGATAATATAGCTGTTATCTCAGGACCTAGCCATGCCGAAGAGGTATGTAGAAAAGTTCCGACTGTAGTTACGTCGGCTTCCAGAAATCCTGAGACGGCTGAAAAGTGTAGAAAACTTTTTATGAACGATTATTTCAGGGTTTATACGCAAAGCGATATTGTTGGCGTGGAAATAGGCGCGGCTTTAAAGAATGTGTTCGCTGTAGCTGCAGGAATAATAGACGGACTAAAATACGGCGACAACACTAAAGCCGCGATAGTTTCAAGAGGACTTCGCGAACTTGTAAAAATTGGTGTTGTTTTGGGTGGCAAAGAGCAGACTTTTTACGGTTTGTCGGGACTTGGCGATTTGATGGTCACATGTTTTTCAAGGCATTCAAGGAATAGATCTGTCGGACAATCTGTCGGCGAGGGTAAACCGCTTGAAGAAGCGCAAAAGAGACTTGGAATGGTAGCGGAAGGTGTAAAAAATGCAGTTAGTGCTTACGAGCTTGGCAAGAAACTTAATATAGAGCTTCCTATAATCAACGAAATTTATTATGTTCTATTTGAAAATAAAAGTCCTATTGATGCTGTAAATGCTTTGATGAGAAGGGACGCAAAACAAGAATAAAGGGACAAAAATGACAAAGAATGACATATCTGTAGAGTTGTCAAAAATATTGAGTTCAAAAAAAGAAGCCGATGCTGCTGTTAATAAAGTTTTTGAAGAGATGGCAAACGCTTTGAAAAATTCAGAGAAAGTTGTAATTACCGGATTTGGCAGTTTTAATGCTTTTGAGACGAAGACAAAGAATGGGCGAAATCCTAAAACAGGAGAAAAGCTCGTTATTGCCCCGATGAAAAAAGTAAGGTTCAAGGCATCAAAAGATTTTTTTGATTTGAGAGAAAATAAATGACTCAAATTCCGCCTATACCTGACAAAGAGTATTTCTCTATCGGTGAAGTGTCTCAGATAACGCTTGTTCCAAAGCATACTTTAAGATATTGGGAAAGCGAATTCAAACTTTTGCGTCCTGTTAGAAAAAGTTCTGGTCGAAGAAAGTACCGCAGAGAAGAAGTTGAACTAGTTTTTAAAATTAAAGACTTATTATATAACCAAAAATACAGCATTGAGGGTGCCAAGAAATATTTAATTGGCGATAAACGCAAAGATACGCAAGATACTTTGGCGCTTAATTTAGAAAGCATTCCTGACAGCGAATTCTTGCAAAATATTAAAGACGAATTGAAATATATTTTAAAATTGTTAAAAAAGTAGTATAATTACACTCGTATTAAAAACCCCTTAGAAATTATCCTTTCTTTTATTAAGTTTTTTCCAAAAAGGAATTACACTTGATGTTTTAGAACGGGGCGTGGCGCAGTTGGCTAGCGCACTCCCTTGGGGTGGGAGAGGTCGCTGGTTCAAGTCCAGTCGCCCCGAATCTTTTAAAGCAGATAAATAAATTAATACAAAAAACAACTGCTACGGATTTTATGCGTAGCAGTTGTTTTTTTGCATTAGAACAGTACTTAATAACGGCTGATAGATTCGGCTTGACGTTGAACAATGTCTTGGGCTTGTTCAAGCGAAGATTTGTTAAGTTCGGTTTCAAGTTTAACGGCTTCGCCTCTTTCAGAGCAAGCTGCAACAATCGCTTCCCCGAGTTTGAGATTGGTTCTGCAGTAAGCGGCATAAGCACCAACTGTATCATATGAGGCTTTCAATGCAGGTACTGAAGCCAATTGCGCATCAGAAATTTTGTGAGCCTTGTTGTGTAATGCCGACAGCATCTTCAAATTCAAAACAACAAATTCTGCCAGCTTCAGGTAATTCAACACTTCTGTTGGCAACTTTTAGCATAAGTTTCAGCAGATTTGTGTAATTCAATGCGAACAGCAACGACTCTGGCATAATCTTTAGTACCTTTTACTTTTTCAGCTATTTTAGTAATGGCTGCATTAACAGAAGAACAAGTAATCACAATTTTCTTATCGGGACTCATTGCTGTCACATACTAAAAGCACAACATATCGCAACTGCCAAAACTAATTTTTTCACTTTAGTCCCCTAGATTATCTTTAACGCCTAATGTGTAAATAATATATTAAATATCGTCTTATATCAATATATTTAAGATCAACTTAAATTAAAAAACAGCAGGTAGTGTCTGCTATTTTTCAAAATTTCTAATTTACAGAGGCAACAGAGCAAAAGATTGTGAAGCTGATTAAGCAATACAAAGAATATTGGATAACATATCTGTTAAAAATATAAGGTGCAAAATTTTACAAGAAGTTCACATATGGTTACTTTTTAAAACCTAAAAAATGCTAAAAATCTAAAGCTATATTTTTATGTAGGAAAAAGTTGTTAAGCATAAAAATAAAGAATGGAAAAGTT
>JAISDY010000067.1 GCA_031264425.1 Endomicrobium sp.
GTTAAGAAAACCTATATAGACCAAGTTGTAATAGGTTCTTGCACTAATGGTAGGATTGAAGATTTAAGAATTGCCGCTTCAATCATAAAAAAAGGGAAAAAAGTAAACCCTAACGTAAGAACTATAGTAATTCCCGCAACGCCTGCAATTTATTCTCAAGCGTTGGAAGAAGGATTGCTTAAAATATTTATGGATGCAGGGTCGGTTGTTTCTGCTCCTACATGCGGACCTTGTTTATGTGGACATATGGGAATACTTGCTTCAGGAGAGAAATGTGTTTCAACAACAAATAGAAACTTCGTCGGCAGAATGGGACATGTTCAGTCTCAAGTATTTTTGGCAAATCCCGCTGTAGCCGCAGCTTCGGCAATAAAAGGATACATTGCAACGCCTGACGAGATAAAATAACAGTATTACCCGGAGAGGGAAGATATGTCAGACATAATATTAAAAGGGAAAGTTCATAAATATGGTTCTAATGTAAACACAGACGAAATAATACCTGCAAGGTACTTAAACACCACAGATCCTAGAGTGCTTGCAAAGTATTGTATGGAAGATATTGATAAAGATTTTGTTAAAAATGTTAAACATGGCGACATAATAGTTGCTGAAAATAACTTTGGCTGCGGTTCTTCAAGAGAACATGCTCCTATATCAATTAAAGCCGCTGGTGTGTCTGCCGTGATAGCAAATTCTTTTGCAAGAATATTCTTTAGAAACTCAATAAATATAGGTCTTCCTATTTTAGAATCTGAAGAAGCTGTAAAATCAATAAAAAATGGCGACGAAATAGAAATAAACTTAAATAAAGGCACTATTTATAACATAACCCAAAATAAAACTTATCAATCTCAGCCATTCCCAGAGTTTATGCAAAAAATTGTTAAGTCCGGCGGGTTGTTAGGATATATTAAAAAATAGTATAAATTTTAATTTTAGTTTTTTATACATTAGTTACCGATACCATTTTTCTGGTGAAGTGAAGTTAATTTAATAATACTATTTCGCTTAAAGCGTGGTGTAAATTTCAATTGTAATGGGAGAGAAAAAGATGTCAAGGACATATAAAATAGCTCTTTTACCTGGAGACGGCACAGGACCTGAGGTAATAAGGGAAGGGGTAAAAGTTCTAGGAGCTGCTGCAAATAAGAACAATTTTAAACTTGAATTTGTAAATTATGATCTCGGAGGAGCAAGATACCTAAAAACTGGGGAAGTTCTTCCTGAGAGCATGATTGAAGAATTTAAAAAATTTGGCGCTATGTATCTTGGAGCCATAGGACACCCTGACGTAAAGCCGGGAATTCTTGAAAAAGGAATTCTTTTAAAACTTCGCTTTGAATTAGATCAATATATAAATTTGCGTCCAGTTAAATTATATCCTAATGTTGAAACGCCGTTAAAAAATAAGAAGCCTTCCGACATAGATATGGTAATTGTCCGCGAAAATACGGAAGGCTTATACGCTGGTGCAGGCGGTTTCTTAAGAAAAAACATGCCATATGAAGTGGCTACGCAAGAATCTATAAACACTAGATTTGGCGTTGAAAGATGCATTCGTTACGCTTTTGAGTTTACAAAAAAGAGAGCAAAAAATAATAAACTTACGCTTTGTGGAAAAACTAACGTGTTAACTTACGCTTCAGATTTATGGCAGCGCGCTTTTAACGATATAGCAAAAGAATACTCTCAAATAAAAGGCGATTATGCTAATGTTGACGCTATCTGCATGTGGTTTATAAAAAATCCAGAATGGTTTGACGTGGTTGTTACGGACAATCTTTTTGGCGATATTATCACAGACCTTGCGGCAATGATTCAAGGCGGAATGGGTGTGGCTGCGGGGGGAAATATCAATCCGGAAGGCGTGTCCATGTTTGAACCTATGGGTGGTTCTGCCCCTAAATACACAGGGCAAAACGTTATTAATCCCATAGCTGCAATTAATGCAGGAACAATGATGCTGGACACTCTTGGCGAAATAGAGGCGGCAAAAGATATAGATAATGCCGTAATTAAGGCTTTGGAATCAGGCAAAATTAAGAGCATGTCTGCAGGCAAAATGGGACTTTCAACAACAGAAGTCGGCGATTTAATAGCCTCTTATATTTAATAGTATGTTTTTATTTTTACACGAGGGCAAAAAATGAGAAAATTTAAAGTAGCAGTCGTCGGTACGACAGGGGCAGTTGGGCTTGAAATGATCAAAATGCTTGAAAGGAGGAATTTTCCTACTGAAAGTATAAAATTTTTAGCTTCTGAACGCTCTATAGGTAAAAAATTGACATATAATGGTAAAGAAATAACAGTTGAATTGCTCACCAAAGAAAGTGGGAAAGGTATAGATATAGCTCTTTTTAGCGCAGGAGCAACTGTTTCTAAAGAATTTGCGCCCTCTTTTGCAGCTGACGGCTGTTTTGTAATAGACAACTCTAGCGCTTGGCGCATGGAAAAAGACATACCATTGATAGTTTCTGAAGTAAATCCTCATGACTTAAAAAAGGATAAAAAACTTATAGCAAATCCTAATTGTTCAACCATTCAGATGGTTGTGGTATTAAAACCTATTCATGATTTTGCAAAGATCAAGAGAGTTATAGTTTCAACATATCAGTCTGTTTCGGGAGCAGGTCAAAAAGGAATCAATGAGCTTACAGAACAAGTAAAAGCTTGGGCTAAAGGGGAATCTATCCCAACAGCTAATAAATTTCAGTACCAAATTGCATTTAATTTAATACCTCAAATAGATGTTTTTACAGACAATGGCTATACAAAAGAAGAAATGAAAATGACTAATGAGACCAAAAAAATTATGGGGGATACCTCAGATACCTCAATAGAGGTCAGCGCAACATGCGTAAGAGTGCCTGTATTCCGTTCCCATTCTGAAAATGTTTGGATTGAAACAGAGAAACCTATTTTGCCGCGACAGGCTAAAGAGTTGTTATCAAAAGCTGAAGGCATCCAATTGATGGACGAACCTGAAAGCAAAAAATACCCTATGCCTTTATTTGCCGAAAATATGCAAACCACATATGTAGGAAGAATACGAGCTGACATTTCAACTAAAAATAATGCTTTGACGTTTTGGGTTGTTTCAGATAATTTGCTTAAAGGTGCTGCTTTGAATGCGGTACAAATAGCAGAAACTCTTGTAAAAAATGAATTGATATAAAAATATATAAAGACAAAACCCTTGATAAATAAAACTAAAAAGAAGGGTTTTGTCTTTATTATAAATTATAAATCTCTTTTCTTTTTGTTAGCATCAACTTCATTTTCTTCTAAGTCTTTTTGCTCCTCTTCTTGTTGCACATTTCTTTCTTTTTCTAAGATACAAGTACATGAGTCAGGTCTTATCCTTTTAAAAATAGAGCAATACCATTTTGGTACATTTGCAGCAGTGTATGAATCACAGGTTACCAGATGACAATAGAATAGCTTTGTTCCATTGCCAAATCTTTCAAAGCCTGTTTTTGTACCATCCCAAGACTTCTTCACACTTTTCTTTGTAGAATTCCAACTAGGTGCTGCATAAGTATTTTTAATACAAGTTATCAATTAATTATATTCTTGTGTGAATGATAATTGATAACTCTTAAAGTAAAATATAATTTAATTTAAAATTATTTATATTTATAAATATAAATTTCAAATAAAAACATATTCAACTTTAGTGTTGACAACTTTGCGAAAAGCCCAATGTACTTAACATAATATATATTATCAGGCGTTTAATGTTTTAAGGAGAGGCAAAATGATTAGTTTATGGTCAGAAAAGACTAGAAGGGCAGACCTGAAAAGGAAGAGAAAGAACTGGGCGTTGTTAACGATTGTAATGTTTTTACTGGGAATGATATTTGGACACCTTTTGAGCGGCTGCATGTTTAGGACTAATATATGGGAAGAAGAAGGCAAGAGGTATATATGTCCAAAATAAACTTAGGTGACGGGCAAAGAGAGAACTTAGTTTTAAAAATGGAACTGCTACGTGAGCTTGGAGACATGACTAGATATACCGGACATATGATTAACCAGTTGGCATACTATGAAAGAGATTTTCAGTTGGCTATAGACAATTTTGTTGGTAATCTGATTGACATAAACAATATTATCGCAGAAATAGGCAACCTCTTATACGAACACTCAAAAGGTGTCCAAATACGGGAAGGCGCAGATTTAGATAACGTCACAAAAATTATTAGACAGGGACTTCTAATGGTTTATGGTACACACAGAACAAAGGAGGATAGATGAGTGTTTCTTGTATATACGCAAGACCGGGATATTGCACGTACTATAAACAGACGCCCATATGCGATGGCGATATGGATTGTAGCTACTATCTTGAGGACGAAGAAAGGGAAATAGAGGAGGATTATGATGAACAAACAAAAAAGGAAAAAGGAGGCGAAAATGAATGATGACATAGAAGAAAATCTAGAGTTGCCAGGCTTTGAGGAAGCGGAAAATTTAAGTGTTCAGGAAGCGTTTAGAAAATTTATAGAAAAGATAAAGGAGCGTGAGAACAATGAAGAAAATAAAATGGACTAATAGAGATTACTTGAGTAAGGAAGGCGAATCGCCTGTAATATATTGCGACGAGAGTGGAGTAAAGATGTGCAAAAGTATAGAAGATTACAAAATGATGAAGAAACTAAAGGACATTTATAGGGAAAGAAAGAGTCTAGTAGAAAAGGAAGAGAAGGCTTTAAGGGATTAAGCTTAAAGCCTTCAAGGAGCGAGACAAAATATATCAAGGAGATATGAACATGTACATTATAACAGAAAGAGGACACAAAAGCAAGCCAGAGGTTTATGAAGATAAAGACCTACTAATGTTTGACACTACCTCGGATTATGTCTGGAAAGTGTATACAAAGGATAACAGGGAACTTATGGTGACAAAAATAGAAAAGAGAGAAGTAGTGTTTGAAGCCAAATAAAGAGGGGATAAATATGAATGAAGAAATAAAGGTATTGGAAGAAAAAAGTAGGGTCATTGACCCAAAGTTTCAAGAGATAATTCCTTCAGGGCTAGCGAAAGTGTTTTACGAGAGCAAAATATTTAAGGACGTGCAAAGCGAAGCGCAAGCTATAGTAAAGATATTGGCTGGTAGGGAAATGGGACTAAGTCCGATACAATCGATGAACGGGGTGTACATAGTTGAAAATAAAATAGGGTACGAAACAAAGATACTGCTCTCTAAATTAAAGAAGAGCGGGAAGTATGATTATGAAGTAGCGTTTAGTGAAAATAAAGAGAAAGTAGAAAAAGCGACAGTGGATTTTTTTAGGATAAGGACTAATGGACAAGAGGGAAAAGAATTTATAGGGAGCAGCCAGTTTACAATACAGGATGCGGCAAGGATTGGATTGATAAACAAGCAGGCATACAAGAACTATCCGCAATTAATGATGTTTTACAGGGCGGCAAGCAACGGAATGAAGATGTATTGTCCAGACATATTGGACGGGGCGGCGTTAGCTGAGGATTATATAGAGATAGATAGAATGTCTAATGATGCCGAAACAGAAGTAAGGTTGAATGGACAAAATATAAAAAAAGGAGATGAATATGGGGAAAAAAATAAATAAGAAGACTTCTAAGAAGAGGGATTACGGCAATGATTATATTAGCGTGACGGAGGTGTTGGGAGCGGTAAGGAAGATTGGCTTAGAGATGTGGTACAAGCATCACAGTGCGAAGGAATGCGATGAACTAAGCGAGAAAGCCAAAGAGATAGGGACGCAGATACACGAGCTTATAGAAAGTTATGTAAAAGGGGAAGAGGGGAAAGTAAAGACGAAGTATCAAGAAGAAGTCAATAACGGGGTGAAGTCGTTTTTGAAGTTTAGGAAAGAACACCCAGAAATAAAGTTGGAGTGGGCGGAGCAAAGAATAACGAACGATTTGTTGGAGTTAAACGGGACAATAGATTGTATAGGAAAGGTCATTGACTTAAGGGTCAAAGACCTAAAGGTCAAAGACTTAAAGGTCAAAGACCCAAATGTTGATAGGGAACCGGTAATAATAGACTGGAAAACAGGGACGTGCAAAGGAAAGGACGCTCCTGAAATATATACGGAATATATATTGCAGGTGGGAGCGTATTCGCATTTATACAATACAAATGCTTCGCCAAGAGACTTAGTAAGGAAAGCATACATAGTAGTATTGGCAAAAGACAAAGAAGCGTATGGGCTCAAAGAAGTGGATTGCGAAGAGTTGTGGCAGGGATATGTTGCGTTTTGCTCGCTGTTAGAGTACGTCAAAAACAGGAAAGAGCTAGAAAAGATGCTCAAAAAAGATTTAAAGGAGGTAAAAGAATGAAACTGGTAATGGACATGAGTATGGAAAGAGAAAAAGCAAACGATTTGTTTCCAGAAGGTATGCAAAGGGTGGAGATACTATCGGCTGGCGTAAAGAAAAGCAAGGCTGGCAACGATATGTTGGTAGCGATACTATTATGCGTAAACAGCGGAGAAATAGGCGAATTCATGTTTACGATGATAAAAGAGAAAAGGTGGGTATTGAAAAGTTTGCTAGAAGCTACGGGGATATACCAAAAAGACGAAAATGGAAACTACGTGTTTGATACGGACAATTTGAAAGGAAAGAGAGCGATAGCGCACGTTCATAACGTTGAAGAGGAATATATAGATAGAGATTTAAAACAACAAAAAAAGAAGAGGTCGCAGATAAGGAGATTCCTGTCTATAGTTAGCGGGTCAAACGGTGTCGGGCAAGAAGCTGCAAAAGAAGAAACAGCGGACGTTGAAATACCGTTTTAAAAAGAGGAAATATAATAAATGATAAAAAAAGAGTTAATAAAAGATTTGATTACGGCAGTGTTACTATCGGCAGGCGACTATAATGCTTGGGACCGTAGGCAGTACAGATATTTAAGAGACAAATATTATGTGCCAGAGGATGACAATGAGAAGGAATAAGTACGGCGCGAAAAAGACAGAAATAGACGGGATAGTTTTTGATTCAAAGAAGGAGGCGACAAGGTATGAGGAGCTTCTATTGTTGGAAAAAGCAGGAGCGATAGAAGAGTTGACACTACAAAAATCGTTTTTACTACAGGAAGGGTTTGTAGAAAAAAAACCAAAAGACATAGGGTCAAAACTTATACGTCCGATAACGTACGTATGCGACTTTTACTATTACGACAAAGGGAAAGGGTGGTACGTGGTAGAAGACGTAAAAGGCATAAAAACTGAAGTCTATAAAATAAAGAAGAAAATGTTTTTGAAGCAATTTGGGGACACTTTTGAGTTTGTGGAGATATAGGGGGGGAAAGTACTTGTGGATAAGATGTGGATAACTCCTAAAAAAACCAAAGTATAACCAAAGTATAACCAAAGGGAAAAAGTTTGAGTTTATGGAAATAAAAAGGGAAAACGAAAATGGGCGAAAGAGATGGATTTATATTTTACAAGAGCTTTTTTGAAGCAATAAAGGAGCTTAAAGATGAAGACAAAGGGATTATTGCGTACGCAATAATGCAGTACGGATTGATAGGGGAAATTCCACAATTAACAGGGTATCTAAAATCGATGTTTTTACTCATAAAGCCGCAAATAGATGCAAATAATAAAAGGTATGAAAACGGGTGTCTTGGGGGGCGACCACCAAAACCGAACAATAACCAAAATGAAACCAAAGGGAAACCTAACAATAACCAAACAATAACCAAACCATATCCTAAAGAGAAAGATAAAGAAAAAGAAAAAGAGAAAGATAAAGAAAAAGAGAAAGATAAAGAAAAAACCAGGGGGATGAGTAAGCTTGTAAATCTCTGGCCACGGGATAGCGCTTCCAAAACCCTTTGCCGTACTCCTCCCCCTTTTCCCGCTCCGCTGGGGATTTCGGGAATTTCCAACGACAACGACAGCAAGGCTCTTAGCAGCAAAGACACCTCCTGCAACGACAGCAAGGCTCTTGACCCTAAAGACACCTCCTGTAGCACAAGACACCTCAACCCTCAAGCCCACTTGCTTGAGGCGTTCAAGGCTCTTTACCAAGCTCAAACGCAGCTCCCCTACCACCCAACAGCCCAAGACTTAGCGTCTATGGAAATCCTTGTGGCACGGTACGGTCAGCACGCTGTGGAAAACAAAATCCGCATTCTCCACGCTGGCTGTAAAAACGCTGCGTTTTGGTTCACAAAAAATGGGTTCTCCGACTTTAACGTTGGCTATTTAGTCCGCTTCTGGAACGAGCTTGTCCCCTTTGAATCCGAAGCCCAAAAACAGGCAAGACTTGAGCACGAAAGCTCTAAAGCTGCCGCTGAAAGAATCGTCGCTAAAAGAGAGGAGGAACGTCGCAAATGGCAATTAAACCGTTCAAAAGTCCCGACG
>JAISDY010000062.1 GCA_031264425.1 Endomicrobium sp.
TTAAGCAACGGCTCGCTTGGAACTTTTTGCTTTTCAAACTTGGCGAAAGTATTGCCTATAATCTTTTCAACTTTTTCTTTGTCAAAACCGCCCGAAACAACAACTAACATCTTTTCAGGGACATAGTGCGTTTTATAATATTCATATATTTCTTCAGACGATATATTGCCAATAACGTCCGATGTTCCTATAACGTTGTTTTTTAAAGCGCTTGTTTTATAAATTGTTTCGTAAAAATTTTCATACAAGACAGATCCGGGATTATCAAAATGTCTTTGGATTTCCTCTATTACAACTTTTCTTTCTTTGTCTATCTCATCTTTTGGGAATAAAGGATTTTGCATGGTATCTGCAAGCATTTTTAAACTTTTTTCAACTTTCAACAAAATCTTTTTGCATGTTTATGTAATACATTGTAAACTCTTTTGATGTTGCCACATTTATTTCTCCGCCGAAATTTTCAACGTTTTTGCTAAAGCTGTCCCCCGGGATAATTTTTGCTTCCTTTAAACATTAAATGTTCTATAAAATGGGACAGTCCTGCTTGCGAAGATTTTTCGTCAACAGACCCAACTCTTACAAAAACTATTGCCGAAGCAGTCAAGCTATTTTCATTATTTATAAGTACAGAAGTAAGTCCATTTTTATATTTCATTTAGTCCTCGTTATTTAAACCTTGAACCCAACCATTTTCCAAGCCTATTTTTTCAAGATATTTTACCGCTTCCTCATATTCTTTTTCAGTTAAACAGCGAGACAATTCTTTAAACTCGTGAGCTTTATTTGCGGGATGGTACTGTGCCATCAAACTTACAAAAGTGTCCGTTGAAAGCTCTTTGGCTATAAAATCTAAAGCATTTTTAGTATTTTCAAAGATGCTCGGCAAAACCAAATGCCTTACAATAATTCCTCTTTTTGCAATTCCGTTTTTATCAAGAGTTAAATTGCCTACTTGTCTTTTCATCTCTTTTAAAGCTGAGCGATTTACTTCAACATAATTTTTAATTCCAGAATATTTAAAAGCCAACTCATCACGTGAATATTTTATGTCGGGAAGATATATGTCAATTGTTCCTTCAAGCAGTTTTAAAATTTCCACACTTTCATAACCGCTGCAGTTATATACTACAGGTATTGTCAGCCCTCTTTTGCGGGAAAGATAAACTGCTTTTGCTATGTGGGCGCCGTAGTGGGTCGGCGTAACAAAGTTTATGTTATGAACACCGCGCTCTTGAAGACGGAGCATAGATTCAACTAAATCATCAAAAGACATTTCTCTTCCGTTGCCAAGCTGACTAATAGGATAGTTTTGGCAAAAAACGCAGTTTAAATTACAGTTAGAAAAAAAGATTGTCCCGGAACCTCTGCTGCCACTTATAGGAGACTCTTCGCCGATATGCGTATTGCAGCTTGCAATAAATATTTTATGTGACGTACGACAAAATCCTTTTTGTCCTTTATTTCTGTTTACTTTACATTTTCTTGGACAAAGCTCGCACTTGTCCATAATAGAATAAAGTTTTTCTATGTTTCCTTCAAAATCAATCATATTGCATTCCTACTTTGAGATAATCAATTGATTAACGGGGTAGGTTTACCGCTAAATGCAAAACCGCGCTCGTCCGGACTTGAACCGGAATCACCGGCTCCGGAGGCCGGCGCTCTATCCATTAAACTACGAGCGCATGCAATCTAAACCTATGATGATTATAGCAATTTATGCATATGAACTTAACGTCTAAACACGTCTGTTTTTAAAGATGTCACCCTATCCAAAAAAACTTTTCCGTCAAGGTGATCTATTTCATGCTGAAGAACTATTGCCTCAAATCCGTCCGTTTTTAAATGTTGCTTGCAACCGTTTATATCTAAATAATCTATCTCTATCTTTTTCTTCCTTACAACATTGGCGGTAAACTCGGGCACGCTTAAACACCCTTCTCTGGAACTTATTTTTCCAGACGAGTAAACTATCATAGGGTTAATCATTATAAGAAGCCCGTTGTTCCTATGCTCTTTTGCGCTTCGCGACGCATCTATAACTATTATGCGTTTTAATATCCCCACTTGAACCGCGGCAATACCTACGCATCTTTCATGCGAATATAAAGTTTTCTTGAGACTATCAATCAGCAAAGTAGTCTCTTCTTCTATTTTTTCTACAGAAATGGAAATTTGCTTAAGCAAAGGGTTTGGAATTGTCAATATAGGCAACACGTTCATAAATTACCGCCTAAATATCCGCAGACTCTGCTTTGTTTAAAGATATGGTGATATTTAAAAGTTCAGCCAGTTTGGAAAGTTCTTTAGAAAGTTTTTCATAATATTTATTTCTAGGAATGTCGCACTCTATTATCATTATATAAGTATTTTTTCCTTTGCTTTTTGACAAAGAGGTTTGAACGTCGGTAATGTTTATATTATTTTTAGCCAAACATTCGCTTATATTATAAACTATACCCGTTTTGTCTGAGCCGTAAATAGAAATAATGTATGGATTTGTAGGCAAATGATTTTTCGGCGAGTAAGAAACCAACTTAGAATATGAAAGAGCCATCCCCAGCGATTTTGAAGATTTCTGCAGTTTGCTATAAAGCGCTTGCGCAGAAATAGCGGCTGAAACTTTGATTATTAAAATCATGGCAAACTGATCATGAAGAATGGTCATTGTTGAATCTTCAATATTGCACCTTTCTTCATATAAAACCTTTGTAACAGCGCTTACGAGACCGGGTCTATCTTTACCTATCGCAGTTAAAGAAATATATTTTGCCATATCAACTCCGTTACAG
>JAISDY010000066.1 GCA_031264425.1 Endomicrobium sp.
TTTCAACAAAAAACTTTATAGAGGTTCAAGCGGAAGTGCAGGAGAAATAGGTCATATTACAATTGAACAGCAAGGACCAAAATGTAATTGTGGTAATAACGGCTGTATAGAAGCCTTTAGAGGAGAACGCTATTTCACAAAATATATCCAAGAGTATTTGAGAAATAATCCATCTAAGATAATAAATGAGCTTTCAAACGGAAATCCATCTAAGATAAGTGAAAAGATGTTGTTTGATGCTGCCAAAAAGGCGATGAAATTGCTAAAAAAATGTGGGCGTATTATGGAGAAAAACTTGGAATTTTGCTTGCCAGTATTATAAATTTTGTGAACCTAGACACTATTGTTCTTTGTGGAGGTGGTAGCAAATCAAGTAAGTATTTTATGCCAACTGTGTTAAAAGAAGTTAAAAGTAGAGCATATAAGTCGGCAGTTAAGACTTGCAAAATTGTAGCTTCTCAACATACAAGCGAGCTTGGACTATTAGGCGCTGCCATGCTTGCAAAAGAGGGAACGCCAACAACTGAAATTGGTAGGAGAAGTTTAAGTTTATAGATAGCCGCATCCACAACCTTCTACGATATGTAGGAGGTTGTGGGATTACGATATAATTTATTTAACATATTCGTTTAGAGATCTTGTTCTATATTGTGGCATTGGCATTTTATCAGTAGTTACATAGCCTGGATTGGCGTTTATAACGTCAGGAATCCTAGCGACTATAGTCGCGCAAGTAAGCTCTACTGTGGCAGGTCTGTTGATTAACACCTCGGTATCAGGTTCTCCTTGTATTATCCAATCGTTTTGATCAAACTCTTCCGGAGCATAAACTTTTCCTATACATTCAGATTCTATCGTTATTCCTTCCTTTGTTTCTGTTGTAACAACTGCAGACATACCGGTAGCATCCCCAGCTTTTACCGTCATTTGTAATGTTGAACTTTTTAAATCTTTAGTATATGTTTGAGGAACAGTTTTTTGAGTTTGTCTTGTTACCGTAAGACCAAGTTTATCGCAAAGCCAGCCATTGACATTCCACATATAAGACGGAAGGTATTTCCCTGAATCTATAATCTTTTTTCTTTCCTCATCGCTTACTTTATCTACAGAAGCAATTTCTTTATCAAAAGTTTCCAAATTTAGCCCTGCTCCATGCGCTTTTGCCAAAGCTATGCCATAATCTTCAACATTGTAGCTTGATTTACCTTTGATTTTTTTTATTGTCTGAGTCGCACCTGATAAAACGGCTATGAGATTTCCCCAGAAGATGTCTTGGTATCCAGAACCGCAAATTGTGCAACTGTTTTTCTTAGCTAGAGAATCTATTTCAGAAGTCAAAAGAGGTGATGAGTTTTGCGGATAAAAAGCTTCTTCACAAGTAGATATTGCGTTGACACCGGTTTTAGCACATACTAAAAACGCTTCTTTTAAATCTTGCATAAGGCTCATGGTGGTAATTATGCATATGTCGGGTTTATCGGCTTTAAAAACAGTCTCTGCTTCCGATACATTTTTGACTATAACGCCTTTTTTACCGCTCCCCATAATATCGCCTATGTCCTTCCCTATAATTTCGGGGCGAATATCAAATGCAACAGATATTTCCCCTCCTTTTTCATAAACGTATCTCATAGTGTAAACAGACATTTTGCCACAGCCATACTGAGCAACTCTTACTTTTCTATCCATAAAAGTCCTCCTTTTTAAGAAGATAAATAAAAGGAAAAGCGCGTTTACGACTTAAACATATTGTATAAATTTTTAAATATCTTTTTGTAGTCTTTTCATAAATTATTGTGAAATAACATAGATACTATTTTATATCTAACTTCTTACCACTTCTGATTGACATAATTTACAAAATTTATTATAAAATGAATGCATTTTGGGAAATATGTGGTTTTTGCATTTACTTTTGCGGAGGTATTAAGCTGATGAAAAAACCTGATGTAATTAAGCAGATTGCTGATGTCTCAGGTTTAACACAAGGAGACGCTAATAAAGCTATCAAAGCATTAGTCAAAGTTATACAATCAACTTTAAAAAATGGAGGCGTTATTTCTTTATCGGGGCTTGGTTCTTTTAGAGCTAAATCCAGAAAAGCAAGACAAGGCAGAAACCCTAAAACCGGCGAGATAATACCTATTCCGCCGGGGAAAAAAGTTTCATTTAAACCTACTACGACTCTGAGGAAAATAATATAATTTGAGCAATATATGATAAACATAGAACCTTCTAAAAATCTGGCAAAGTTGCCGCCTTATCTGTTCACAAGAATCAATCAAATAAAGAGAGAAGCTTATGCTAAAAATCTTGACGTTATAGATTTGGGTATGGGCAACCCCGATTTACCTACACCGCACCACATAGTAGATAGGCTTTGCGACACAGTAAAACACCACAAAAACACGCATAAATATCCTCAAGCTAAAGGCATGCCTAAGTTCAGAAAAACGATAACGGAATGGATGTCCAGACGTTTTGGAGTGGAACTTGATCCTGAAAATGAAGTTTTAACATTAATTGGCTCTAAAGAAGGAATTGCCCATTTGTGCATGTCTTACTTAAATCCCGGAGAT
>JAISDY010000077.1 GCA_031264425.1 Endomicrobium sp.
TTTTTTATTAAGAAAACAATAAATTAAAACCACGCATAATATCCATAAAATCCAAGAAACTATCGCGGGTTTATAGAAAAGTTTATTTAAAGTTAAAACATAAAAAGAAAAGGAATAAAATGGTTCTATAAAAATCCTTATGGCGGGCCATGATATTGAAAATTCCGGAGTTTTAAGACCGGTTATCAAATCGTAAAGACGTATAGGAGAATGAAAAATAAGACTGGACATTATTATCAAGAAAAGAACAGCCGCTAAAAATTTAAATGAATCTGAAAATTTCATCCATAACCTCGCTTTTTACTTACTTAAGATAGGAGACCATGACGGAGTGTAAGAGTTTCCCGGTATTTCTGTAAGTTTTCTCGTACCCAAGCCGTCTATAGCCATAATATAAATTTCGTTTTTCCCCGATCTATTTGAACAAAACGTCACAAATCTGCCATCTGGAGACCATGATGGGTTTTCATTTTTTCCTTGATTATCGGTAAGTCTTGTTATTTTAGTCGTAGGCAAATCATAGACATATAAATTATAGTTACCTCTACCCTGTCTCATTGTAAAAACAATTTTATCACCTCTCGGAGACCATACGGGAGAATCGCAAAAACCGCTTGTGGCAAGTCTTCTCACATTGCCGCCATCTACGTTCATTATGTAAAGCTGAGGAGCTCCTCCTCTGTCTGAAATAAAAACTATTTCCTGTCCGTTTGGAGCAAAAGAGGGACTTGTGTCTATGCAGGGACCTGCCGTCAATTTCTGAAGAATTTCCCCCGCAGTGCTTATAAGGTATAAGTTCGGAAAATTTCCCCTTGATAAAGTAAGCAATATTTTACTGCCATCTGGAGAAAAAACGCCCGTCGCGTTCAAGCCTTGATATTTTGAAATAATTCCGCGTCTGTTTTTTATAATATTTAAATAAAATAAATCAGGATTATTGTACAAATAACTCGTATAAATTATCATCTCCCCATTTGGCGACCATCTAGGTAGAATATTTATTTTGTTATCCCTTGTAAGTCTGCGGATATTGTAGCCATCATAATCTATAATGTAAAGTTCTTTATGTTTCGTACTGTTGTTTACAAAAACTATTTTTGTACGAGCCACGCCCGTATCTCCGATAAATCTTTTCACTATTTCATCGCTCGCTTCGTGAGCAGTATATCTATAATTAGAGCTTTCTCCCTTATAGTTGCTGTTCCAAATTACTTCGCCAGATTCAACGTCAAACATTTTCAATTCTATATTTATGCTGTCGCCATTTGAAAATACCGTGGCGGTAAGAAGAACCGATGCGCCTAATTTTGCAAAATATGACAACTTTTCATTTATACTAATATCGGAATTTTCCGGCGCTTCTTGCATTATGTTGAAATATCTTGAAAGAATGAGGTCGTTTTGTATTGTGTCTTTAAAAATTTTTGCATATTTTATTGAGTTTGCGCTTTTATCTGAGGAGGTAAAATTATCTATGGCAATATCTGATCTTCTTTTGCTCGGAGAGGATAGAGACAAATACACGTCATTTTGAGCATAGACCAATGAAAAACAACATAAAAACGCAAGACCAAAAAAAATATATTTTTTTATTATCATTATCCGATCCTAATATTTAAATTCAAAAAAAACTCCCAAAGATTCGCCTTTATATCCTTCCGGAAGCTCTGAAAATGGAGACGCTCTACGTATTGTATATAAAGCATTTTTATCGTAATCCTCATTACCTGAAGATTCTTTTATCAAAATATCGCCGACAGAACCGTCTCTATTTATTTTGAAATACAACAAAACCCTTAAACCGCCATAACTTTCAGCCCAACGCCATTGAGCCGCCACTTTTCTTCTTATTTGATTTGTGTAATAAGGGTATTTAAAATCCTTGGTATCAAAAAAAGCCCCTGTGTATAAAGAACCGTTACCGTTGGATAAAACGTCAGATTTCAAAGGCTGAGCGGTTTCAGCCGGAACAGACGGTTTGGATGAGGCTTTTTTCGCAGATTCCGTTTTTTTTGTGTTTTTTATATTTTTATCCTTATTATTATTTTCTTGCACGTCTTTTACTTTCTTAACGGGCTTTTTTTTCTTTTTTACAAGAACATCATCTTTGGTTTTAACAATCTCTTTTATTTGCTCTTTAATGTCTTCCGTAGCCGACTCTTTGGTATCGCCTGCATCTTTGGCATTATTGACAGAAGTTTCTTCAATCGGCGGCAAAGCCGAAAGTTCTTCCATGTTTTGGTTTGGAGAGTAAAACGTAACGTCTATCGGCGTAAAAAGATAGAATGGGGGTTTTTTTGCGCAAAAAATAAAGAAAAAAAACAATATATGCAGCAATATTGAAATAATAAAATACAAAAAGAACTTATTTATTTTCAGCATTAGTATAGGTCTTAATCTTTTCTTTCGCCGTTAAAAGCTCGGGACTTTTAGGGAAGTTATCAACTATTAAAGAAAACAATTTTATAGCCTCTTGCTTCATTCCAAGATTTTCATAACATAAAGCAATCTTAAGTTGGGCTGAGGCTACCAAATTAGATTTACTATACAGCCCTTCAACTTTTTCGTACTCTTTTATGGCATTTGACCACATTTTGCGAGAATAAAAGCACTCGCCTAAGTAAAATTGCGCTTGCGCCGCAAGTTCTGCATTGGGATATTTTTCAATAAAAGATTGAAAACCGTTATATGCAGGCTCATAATTGCCCGCCACATAATCGCTGTAAGCGCTTTGATAAACGGAGGAAGGCAAAGCAATACTATTTGTCTTATTATCCTGATCTGGTTTAAAATCTTTTATTGTCTGATTTAATAAAGAAATTTTATTCTGCAACTCATGAACCAAAACATTAAGAGCTTCTAAAGAATTTACGGCAGAGTCAACCTTTGCGTGCAAATCTGCACGATTTTGTTTAAGTTCTTTGCATTCTATTTGCAATTGGGCAACTTCTCCCTTTAAATCTGTAACATC
>JAISDY010000124.1 GCA_031264425.1 Endomicrobium sp.
TATAGTGTCGCCAATTTTTATATCCCTAATATCTTTTATGCCGGCAACCACATATCCCACTTCGCCTGAAGAAAGTTCCGACGCTTCTATCATCTTTATTTTCATATACCCAACTTCAACAACTTCATGCTCAGCTCCAGAAGCCATAAAACGAACCTTCATCCCTTTGCGTATTTTTCCGTCAAAGACTCTTATTATAACTATAACGCCTCTATAAGATTCGTAAAAAGAATCAAAAATTAAAGCTGATAAAGGCTCGTCATTTATAATTTTTGCCGGCGGAATATTTGCAATAATAGAATCAACTATTTCACTTATTCCTATGCCTTCCTTAGCGCTCGCAAGAATTGGTTCGGCATTTACGTCAAGACCTTCTTTCATTTGCTCGTATGCACTGTCAACATCGGCAGTGGGCAAATCTATTTTGTTTATAACGGGAACAATTTTCAAATTAGCGTTCTTGGCAAGCATGGTATTTGCAAGCGTTTGAGCTTCAACGCCTTGAGTGGCGTCTATAACTAAAATCGCGCCTTCGCAAGCTGCCAACGCTCTTGAAACTTCGTATGTAAAATCAACATGCCCCGGCGTGTCTATCAAATTTAAAACATAAGTTTGGCCGCTCTTATCCGTATAACTCATTCTTACGGCTTTAGCTTTTATTGTTATTCCCCTTTCCCTTTCAAGCTCCATACCGTCAAGTATTTGGTCTTTCATTTCTCTTTTTGAAATTGTGCCAGTATATTCAAGAAGTCTGTCGGCAAGAGTGCTTTTTCCATGATCAATATGAGCTATAATACAAAAATTTCTTATGTTAGACATCAATATTTTCCCTTATAATCATTTACTTTTGAAACATATTGAAAGAAAATCCTAAAGCTATGTAGAACATCCTCTCAACATCATTAGTCCAGCTATGAGCCGCAATCCTTGAATGATCAAAATAAACTATATATCCTATTTCCGTCGTAAGCCACGGACCTGTTTTTAGAAATAATCTATTTTCCAAATAAATATCTTCGCATGTCGGTCTAAATGTCTCAAAAATTCTAAATTGCGAAGTAAATTTTGTGTTTTGGCGAAACACAAAAATATAATCTATAACCGATTCGCCGCCAAAATCCCTTTCAACATCTTTCTTAGAATTAAAAATTTGTTTAAATGCAGCTCCAGCTCTGACTTTTAAAGTATTCATTGAGCTGTTTATAAGCGTAAAATTCAAACCGGCAGATTCTATGTACGTTACCGGATCCCAAAATTTATTATTCTGCGATAAAATATAAAAAGAACCGTACGGCTGTAAATTTTTAAATATTTTATACGTATATACCGAATTAAACTCTATTGTGTCCAAACTTATGGAGCTTGAACCGTTAGAGACTGTTTCACCGTAATACTCTTTCAAAGTATTTAACCAGTTTGAAGACTGACTGTCTCTGACGGCAGATGTATCTAGTCTTCCCTGCCATGCTCTTGAATACGTTTCTTTGCCAGTCCAATTTTTGCTTATATCGGTCTGATTATACGACCACGTAAAAATACCCGAAAACTTCCAAAGTTTAGTTAAAGATTCTTGTTGGACAGCTTGTCCAAAAGAACAATCTGCATAGAAAAACAAACAAAATAAAAAAGCCAATGCTCTTTTCATCGTATCTCCTCTGTAACAATCGGATTATTTGTACAGGAATCAACTTTGAGATTATTTCATTTTTTAGATTGTTTTTCAATTAATTCTTTTCTCAAGCAATCCAAAACCGTATTGACTGTTTTGTCCCTTATATCTTTTCGTGTTCCGACAAAATTGAATTTGAAACTTTCGGTTTTTTTATTGTCGGCAAAACCAACGTAAACCAAACCCACGGGTTTGTCTTTTGAACCTCCGCCAGGACCCGCAATACCGGTAACAGAAAAAGCGTAGTCGCTTCCTGAAAGATTTAAAATACCTCTAGCCATTTCTTTTGCAGTCTCTTCGCTTACCGCTCCAAATTTCTTTAAAGTTTCTTCTTTTACGCCGAGAATTTTAAGTTTGGATTCATTGGAATAAGTTACTACGGAACTTTTAAAGTACAAAGAACTGCCCGCAATATCCGTAATAGCCGACGCTATTTTTCCTCCGGTGCAAGACTCTGCGAAAGAAACAGTTTTTCTCTTTTGAATAAGAAGTTTTCCCACTACAGACGCAAGAGTATCGTCGTTATATCCAAAAATATTGTCTTTTAAAACATCGCCAAATCTTAAATTTAAATTCTTTATTGAAGTATCTACAACAAACTCGTCAACGCCTGAAACTGCAAATTTTATATCCACTGTAGAGTCGCTTGCCAAAATACCAAATTCTACGGTTTGGCAGTCTCCAAATTTAGCTTCCTCAATAACAGGCTTTATTGCTTCGACAATTGCGGATTCCGATAAACCAAACACACGTAAGGTAACATTTTTCCTTATACCTGAAGAATAACTTTTTAAAAACGGTTCAACGTTTTCCTCAAACATCGGCTTCATTTCTTTTGGAGGACCCGGAAGCAGAAACAAAGTTTTGCGATACTTTTTTTCACCGCTTTTAAATTCAAAATGCAACATTTGACCCGGCGCTGTGCCTAAACGATTTTCCAAAACTTTAGCGCCACTAATTATATTCGCCTGCTTTTCGTTGATTTTTGGTATTTTTGAAATTGATTTTTTAGCGAAGTATTCTTGTATACACTTTAAAACTTTCTGGTCAGAATAAGTTGGAAGCCCCAAGCATTCGACTGCAGTTTCAACAGTTATATCATCAAAAGTCGGACCAAGCCCTCCCGTTACAATTATGACATTGCTTCGTGCAAAAGCAATATTAAAATGATTTGCCAAATCTTGTTTTTTATCGCCTATGTCAGCAATGCAGGATAACTCAAGACCTATGCTAAACAACCTTGAACCTATATAAGCTGCATTTGTGTTAATCTTTCCAACAAGAAGTTCGCTTCCTGTACAAATAAGTTCTATTTTCACAAAATTAAAACCCTATAGCGTCTATTATATCTTTCATATTTGCCTTAACTTTTTTAGGTTTTACG
Organism: Endomicrobium sp.; assembly: GCA_031264425.1. Taxonomy (GTDB): domain Bacteria; phylum Elusimicrobiota; class Endomicrobiia; order Endomicrobiales; family Endomicrobiaceae; genus Endomicrobiellum. Next base: position 3,054 of record JAISDY010000124.1, read on the forward strand.
GCATTAGAAACGGCAGTGTCCGGATCTTTTAGACCGTGTCCTGTAAGTATGCACACAGCTTTTCCGAGTTTATTATTTTTGAAATATCCCTGCTTAACATATTTTATAAGACCAGCAATAGACGATGCTGAGGCAGTCTCACAAAAAACACCTTCCGTAGCGGCTACAATTCTATATGCTTCTAATATTTCCTCATCCGTTACTTTGTCTATAACGCCGTTAGATTCATCTCTGGCTCCTTCCGCTGTTTTCCAAGAAGCAGGATTTCCTATCCTTATAGCTGTCGCTATTGTTTCTGGGTTTGCTATGGGATGACCTTCCACTATAGGTGCAGACCCGGCAGCTTGAAAACCCATCATCTTTGGAAGAGCATATTTAGAAGGCTCCGCTTTATTGTAATCTTTATATCCTTTCCAATACGCCGTAATATTTCCAGCGTTGCCGACAGGCATAAATTGATAATCAGGGGCTTCGCCTAAACTTTCGCATATTTCATATGCAGCCGTCTTTTGTCCTTCAATTCTGTAAGGATTAACAGAATTCACTAAAGTTATAGGATATTTTTCACTTAATTCTTTCGCAAAATTCAATGCGTCGTCAAAGTTGCCGTTTATTTCCAAAACTTCAGCTTTGTGCATAACAGCTTGAGACAGTTTTCCTAAAGCTATTTTCCCCTCAGGTATAAGAACGACACATTTTATGCCCGCTCTTGCAGCGTAAGCTGCTGCTGATGCGGATGTGTTCCCCGTTGAAGCGCAAATAACCACTTTGCTTTCAGCCTCAACAGCTTTTGAAACAGCCATTGTCATTCCTCTGTCTTTAAACGAGCCTGTAGGGTTCATACCTTCAAATTTAAAATATATTTCGCCGTTAAACCCTATTTGTTGGGGAAGATTGCTAGCTTTTATAAGCGGTGTGTTTCCTTCATTAAGAGATATAACCGGAGTACTATCGCTTACTGGCAAGAATTTTCTGTATTTTTCAATTAAACCTTTGTAAATCATTTCATTTATCCTTTTTCAAAATACAATAATAATATTTACGTATTGATTTTATTATTTTCAGACTATTAAAGCAATGAATAAAAATAAAAAGCTATTAACTTTGCCACGCAATAAACTTTATTTTTGGTTTCTTATTTTTAGTTTCTTAATATACTAGATTGGATTTCTCTATAAAATCAAATATAATATTAGAATTGAGCTTATCAGATTTAGGGTTGCCTAACTAAAATTTGATTTGGTAGAATATAGAAGCTGTTATGAAGTGCCTACTTGTCTAATCTATCAATTCTATCAATATTTCTATCAATATTGTTAGAGTATAGATAAATGGTTAAATTATAAATTAAAGGAGATGTTTATGAAAGTACTTAAGTATTTATTTTTATGTTTTTCAATCCTGACTACCTTAGTAACATATACGGTAGCAAAGCAATCGCCGAAAATAGAAATAGTGAAAGCCTCATCTTGGGAAAAAGCTATTAAAAGTATAACCTCTCGTGTATTGTCGTCTAATTTGCAAAAGAACATAATATGTATTACCGACGACGACGGTATCCTTTTAGACAGCCAATCAAAAGCCATACCTAAGAGCTATAACCTTTTTTATTTTATGAAATATAGAAAAATTCCTATTTTCTGTTTAGCTACAACCGCAACAGCTGAAAAACTTAAAGAAGAAGGGTTCAGGTTTAATACAATTTCTGCTTCTGTTGAGGAAAACTCAAAATTTTCAATAAG
>JAISDY010000047.1 GCA_031264425.1 Endomicrobium sp.
TCAAAGCAAATATAAGGGCGAACAGTCGTCATATTTGTCGGCTAAAGAAAAATATAAAGTATATGAAGAAATGTTTAATATGAAGGCTTTGGCAGAAAGTAAACTCCTTGAAGCTAAGCTTGAGCTAGAATCCGCAGAATTGCGCGCGAAATCAGCTCAGTCAGAGCTTGAACTTGCCCAATTGAATTTGCAAAAGACTAATCTTGTGGCGCCAAGCGACGGTATTCTTGCCGAGATTATAATAAAGTCCGGCGAATACGTCACGTCGCAGGATGTCGTGTGTAAGTTTATAAGCGATCAGGGCACAAACTTTGAAGTTGATATACCTGAAAAAGATGTCTTGAAAATGTCAGTGGGACAAAAAGTAACTATTAATAGCGATTCGTATCCTGATAAAGAATTTGAAGGCACGATTGTTGAAATTGCTCCTGTGGTAAAAGAAAGAACAAGAACTGTAACTGTAAAAATAAATGTTGAAAATAACGACGGTCTTTTGCGTTCCGGAATGTTTGCAAGAGGAATAATTTTTATAAGAGAGCTTCATAATGTCGTTTTAGTTCCGACAGACAGCATAATTTCTTTAAATGATACGACATTCCTTGTGCCTGTTGTCGCCCCTGACGCTAATCCAACAGAAGGCACTATACAAATGAGACCTTGCACTGTCGGCGATAAAGTGGGCGAGAAAACTATAGTTTTGTCAGGTCTTAATTTAGGCGAGCTTTTAGTTGTTGAGACTCAAGGGCAGCTTTCTGACGGCGTGAAAGTTAAATTCCAAGAACTAAAGGAAGACGATACTCTTATACCGTTAGAATAAGACATTTTATCTTAAATTATGATTATTGATATAGGCATAAAAAAGCCGATAACCACCTTAATGATAGTTATGGCATTGATCATGTTCTCGTCAATTATGGTAGTTAGGATTCCAGTTGAATTGAATCCTAACTCCAAGTCCGGCACAGTAAGCGTCGTTACAAGACTTCGCGGAGGTATTGCCTCGGCGGAGGTTGAAAAATATGTGACAAGACCTTTGGAAGAAGTTTTTTCCGAACTTAACGGACTTAAGGAAATGATTTCCTCCTCAAAAGAGTCCGAATCCAACATAATGTTAAATTTTCACCATGGCGTAAATACGGACTTTGTAGTTGTGGACATACGCGAAAAACTTGCACTTGTCAGTCATTTGCTTCCAAAAGAAACTGAAAAACCCATAATAGCCAAATTTGAACAATCTGACGCGCCAATAATCATTGTTGCTTTAAGTTCTCATAAGTTTTCAACTGAAGAGCTTAGAGATGTGGCGGAAAAGAGCATTAAAGAAAAACTTATGAGAGTTTCCGGAGTAGCTAATGTTGAAATCGGCGGAGGACGAGAAAGAAAGCTTCTAATAGACATAGACAATTCAAAACTTATATCTTACAATCTCCCTATTCTTGATGTCGTTCAAAAAATAAACTTGTCAAACGTCTCAATAACCGCAGGAAACATAGACGATGCGAAAAATAGTTACGTAATAAGGGCTACCGGCGAATATAACGATGTTGAGGAGATTGCAAATACCGGCATAGCTATTACTCCGTCAGGATCTGTAATAAGGATAAAAGATATCGCTACCGTAAAAGATTCTTTTTACGAGCCCACGTCTTTTTCAAGGCTTAACGTTCAAGCGGTAGTCTCCATGTACATTCAAAAAGAAACTGCGGCAAATACTATAAGCACGGCAAAAGAAGCCGTTGGAGTTGTAAATAAATTAAGATACGAAATAGATCCCGAAATAGCCTTGACTATTGTAAAAAATGATGCGGATTACATAAATAAAGCCATTTATTCTCTATGCGAAGCGCTTGTTGTCGGAGCGATTTTGCTTGCGGGTATTCTATTTCTATTCATGAAAAATATCAGAAACGTTATTATAGTCGCGACAACGCTTCCGTTAAGCCTATTAATATCAGTTTTGCTGATGTATTTTACAAAACAGACTTTTAACGTTATGACGTTGAGCGGTCTTGCCATGGGCATGGCTAACGTTATGGACAACGCCATAGTGGTAATAGAAAACATATCTTTTCACCACCATAGGGGAACGTATAAAACAAAAGAAGAACTGGTTATAAATGGAACCGCGGAGCTTTGGCAGCCAATTTTTGCTTCTACGGTTACGACCATAGTGGTATTCTTGCCTCTTGTATTTTTAGAGCCTGAAATAAGACAGCTCTATATGCCGTTTGGTCTTACAATCACATTCGCTTTAATAGCGTCGCTTATAAGCACTATGATATTTGTGCCTCCGCAAATATATAGATGGCAGAATAATTTTTCTTTGGAGTTTCAAGCTTGGTACATGAAAATAAGGCATATTTACGGTAAAATTCTAAAATTTGTTTTTAAAAGGCAAACTTACGTATGGCTTGCCGTATTTTTGCTTTTTTTGTTTTCTGTGCATATTTTAAAGAGCAGAGACTCTGAATTTATGGACTCCGGCGATGCAAATACTTTCAGAATAGGAATACAATTTCCTCCGGCTACGCGTATAGAAGTTTCCAACGAGATAGTTAAAAAAATGGAAATGAAACTTATGTCTTTTAAAGAAGACGTTGAAAGAGTTTCCTCAAAAGTAGAAAAGCTGCACACTTTTATTGAAGTAAGAGTATATAAAGAAGCCGATAAATTTAAAGCGGAATTTAGGAAATATTTTGAAGATTATAGTCCGGCTTTTGTGTACTATCAGGATTCCGAGACTTCAGGCTCTAAGGAAATGTACGTTGATTTTTACGGACAGGATTATGACACTTTAAAACAGCTTGCGTTTTCTTCTTCGGGTAGGCTTCAGCAGATTCCGGGTTTAAACGATGTAAAAATAAGAATGAGGGAAGACGAGCCTGAAATTAATCTTTTTGTGGACCACAACAAACTTTCTTCGTTCGGGCTTACGGCATATTATTTTGGAAACAC
>JAISDY010000083.1 GCA_031264425.1 Endomicrobium sp.
TATTGTCCAACATATCGGTTGTGTTTTTGGTGTTAATTCCGTTTATGTCTTGGGCGTTGCCGTTTATGATTATTCCCCTTGCCGTTATGATCCCTTGTGCCGTTGTCGCTTTCTTTGAGCTTTATCAGAAAATTGTAATCTCAAACGCTCAATTAAAGATAAGCGAAATGCTTCCTTCTCAAATGCCTCAAGGGAAAGAAAGGCTCTTTATATTGAATAAATTATTAGCAGCTTTACCACAAGAGTTAAAGAGTCAGGTGCAAGACTTAGTTGAGTTAAAGGATGACATGGACCCCGGTGTTGTTATGCACTATGACCAACGTCAGACTAAAATAAACATAAATGTTTCCCTAATAAGAGTGTTATTTTTTGATGAATCTGGTAAAAATGTTAAAAATCAGAAATTACTTATAACTTTCCTAAAACACGAATTAGCGCATAAAGAATTTGCAAATCCTCAAAACAGAGTTCGTTCCTTCATACACAGGAATTTTAGTTGGCTTGAAGAATTCCTTGTTTCTTTTGGCGATATAGTTAGATACTTTTCACAACTTTCATTTATTAGACAATTACTAAATTATAATAATACTGTTCCTATAAAGTGGACATTGCCTAAAGGAATAAAGATACCTAATCTCCCCGGTAGAGTAGACAATGGAATGTTCATAGAAGAACCTGTTATTCTTGAAGGTAAGGTAGTCTTACCAGATGGACGACGGGGTGTTATAAATAGAGTAGTGAAAATTAATGGAGCTGAAAATGAAGAATTTGAGTTTGGAAAAACTCCTATAGATAGTTCTGTTATAAAAAGTATAGAAATAGAATATGTATTTACACCTGACAATTACATAGTAAGATATGTAACCAATGGCGGAACATTAAATACAGACGATTCTTCTTGGGCTGTTAAATCAGGGACAAGTCATAATGTTCCCGCTATTCCAGCTGATAAATTGCCCTCAAGGCAAGGATATGAGTTGCTGGGATGCGAATATTTAATATCAACAGGCGAAATTAGAAAAATAAGTTTAGAAGAAATGCAAAGAGGTTTTACTATACCGATTTCTGATATTAGTGGAGATGTTAATATCATTCTTAGATGGAAACCTAAAACACATGAAGTGGCATACAGAGACGGAGATAATATAATAAGATTGGAGCAAACAGTAGAAGCTGGGCAGGCTCTAAGAGTAAGAGGATTAGGAATAGGTGCCGGTGTAGGAAGACTTTTGGATGCATTGGCTGGTTGTAGAGCAGGAGTGAGACCTCACAAAATAACATTTGACATACAAGAGGGTATTCCTTCTCCTGCAAATATGCCTAGAACCATAGACGCAGACGAAGGTATTGTATTAAACGCTCCGGAAATTCCAGAGGGCATTATACAATTGGAAAACGGCAAGAGGGGAATTGTTAAACGCATAGTTCAAAAAGCAAGCGGAGAAGAAGTTAGCTTTACATACGGGGAAACTAGAATAAGTGAGGATTTAACAATAAGGTATGTGTTTGAACCTTATGATTATAGCTTAGTTTATAAAGAAAATGGCAGAACATATGCTCAGCCTTTGGATGGAATTGTCATAGTAAACGGACAAGCAAATCAGATAGCCGGCGTAAATCCTTCTAACTTTCCTCAAAAAGACGGATATATGTTTGCCGGATATAAATACATGAATTCTCAAGGTCAGGTTATAACTATAAGCAGGTTTGATGTTGAAAAAGGATTTGAAATTCCGCTAGAAGACTCGTATGGCGCTGTGACTTTAATAGCTCAGTGGGTAAAAGTTGAACAGAAAGATAATTATACAGTTACTTTTGAAACTCAAAGTGAAGATTTAACATCGCAGATTCTCTCGGATAACGAACTACTGGTAGCAGAGAGCGGAAAGCCATTATCCATATCAGGTGAAGTGGTTAACTTAGCTGCTGAAGATTTACGAACTAATAATTGGGATGTTCGTGGATATGAGGTGCTTATAAATGGCGTAGGTGTTCTTAGGGTTAATGCCAATGAAGATGGTTATTTTAGTGATGCGACTCTTCCGGCAGAATTTATACAGGGAGAAATAACTATTAAATTTATACGCTATCCTAAGATAAGGTTTATAAACTTAGAAAATAATAAAGAATACAGTGTCTCACTTGAACAAGGATTTACTGAAAAAGATTTAAAGAAGCTATTGAAAAAAGAGCTTGGTATTAATAACAAAAAAGATCTTTGGTGGAAACGTTCAGACAATCAATCTTTAACTCAAATTGTAACGGCGCCAATAACTATTGAAGTTGCAAACTCAGAATTTAAGGGTTCTCACAGCATTACTATTTTGGATCAAGCTATAGATTATATTAAAACTATGCCAATAGCATCTATAGTTTGGTCTATAGTTTGGACAGCGTTTAGTAATTTAACATTGTCTGAAAAGATATTAGTAGTTGGAGGTCTTGCGTCTATTGTAACTTTACTGCTGCTAATGATATTAGGAAGCATGCCTTGGGTGTTTGTTGTCTCAGGGCTAATTTCAATAATATTTATTGTTATAAAATTAGTTACGACTTTATTTACCAATATAAAAAATGAGCTTTTAAATCAGGTTACGAAGGAGCTTGATGGCGAACTGTATGCGGAACTTATAAGTGCGATTAAGGAAGCTATTGACAGCGTGTTGAATATTCTACAAACTGAGCTTGTAGAAGCTTATGTAGAAAATACGACTATGGATACCATAAACTATATATTTTATGGTATCTTTGCATATACAATTACTTTTGCGATATTAATAAGTTTTGGAGTAATAGGTTCATCATTTTTGCTAGCTATACCGTTTATAGCTATTTTAGGCTTTGCAGTTTATAAAATTATAGATGCTATTAACACCAGCGGTGGCAAAGAAGAAATAATTTCTTTTGCAGAAAAAATCTTAGGAATATTTCAAGATTTGTTTAATAATCTAAATATAGAATTAAAGTTTGCTGTAATAGGCTGTTTTGTAGGCGCTTTAGGTGGAGTTATATTAATATTTACCGTCTCAACATTTGCCCTTTTGGGGTTAGTGGTTTTCGGATCAATATTTGTTCTATCTGCAATTGCTTTTTTTATTCTTTTTTATCAAGATAAAACTATAGAAATAATTAAACAAAGACTTCAAGGAACTGAAGTAGGCAGAGTGTTAGAAGAAGTTGTCGGCGTAGTTGGTGTTGTCAGTGCCGCAAATCAAGGTACTTTTGTCAATGATTTCTCTGTTGGACAAATCCTGAAATTGATACGTGAAATTTCAAAGATTTCATGGGCAGTATTGGATAATTTTCCAATCTTTCCCATTATTCGCAAGATTATAAAGTCTGTGTTGGGTATTGCGTTGCGGCATAGCAAACAGTATGCTTTGAAGGCAATAGGCAATGTTTTTGAAAGTTTTAAAGAAAGAGCTGGAAATTTTGCCGACAAAATAAAAAAAGGATGTGTAGCTAGTGAAATAAGAGGTTATGCAAACAATGTTTATGAAGCTATGACAAACATAGCAGACAGTATAGGCGATGTTCCTACTAAAGAAGGATATGAGTTTGATGGTTTTATAGTAAAAAAGCAAAATAGCGATGAGCAACTTAGAGTTACAAGAGAAGAAGCGGATAGCGATTTTGTTATTCCGCCAGAATTTACTGTTGAAGATGTTTACATAGTAATTGTTTGGAAACCAAAGATAATAATAGCAACAGGCGATGGAAGAAGAAAAGTCTTGGCTCATACAACTAAAGATCCGTTAGAAATATTACCAGAAGACAATAATATAGTCAGTTTAAGAGAATTGTCAGACAAGCTCAAACCACCAAAAGGTTTTGACTATGCAAGCCTATATTGGACATGTGATGCGCCTGAGTTTGTAGATAGAGAATTTAAATCTGATGAAACTCTTGAAGTTCATGAGCATTGCACATTTACTCCACACTGGAAGCCTTTGCCTGAAGTCAAAATTGCTGTTGGGACAGAACAAAAAATGGGTCAATGGAAAAAGGCTTCGGGCAATGCTGCAGTCCAACAGAAAGTATCCAAGGTTAAGGCAACTCCAGAAGGGGCGTTGGTAGATTTAAGACCTTTTATTGATAGTCTTGTTGCTCCTGAAGACTGCGATCCTGAAAGTTTATATTGGACAATTGGTGATACAGATGAGAGAGCGGAAGTGCAAAATGGAAGAGTAATAGCAAAAGGAAATACAGTTTATACGCCTCATTGGTTGACATATGCGCAAGCCGGTAAGGTAAAAATTAAAACAAAAAAAGATAAGTACAAAGTAGTTAGAAACAGAGAAGGGAGAGTAGATTTAAAGAAATTAGGGGAACAATTAAAACTAAAGACGCCGGATGGATATATAGAAGGGTCATTATATTGGACAGCAGATGGGAGAGAAGATCACCTGACAGGAGAGATAGATATAAGAGACATATCAATATTAACGCCGCACTGGGTGGCGAACAGTCCGGGGTATTCGGTATCGTTTGTGGTGGGGAGTGACGGTCAAATTGAAAAGATGAGATGCGTAAGAGGAGAACAGTTCCCCAGTAAAGACGTTAGCAAATATGCTGCTGAAATTTTTGATGGAGTTAAAAAAAAGAGAGATGCATTTTATACAAGAGTTTTTGAC
>JAISDY010000037.1 GCA_031264425.1 Endomicrobium sp.
TCAAAAGAAATCATACCGCCAAAAAGCGACATTTGCTTTTTTGCTATTTCGTAGCCATGATGGGATTTGAGTCCGGGATAATGAACAACTTTGACATATTTGGAAGTAGATAAATATTCTGCAATTTTAGCGGCATTAGCACAATGTGCCATCATTCTAACAGGCAATGTCGTTATACCGCGTAAAAATAAAAAAGCATTGTCGGGAGACATAACAGCGCCCGTACACTTTTCAATGCCTTCAAGACGTATTTTTATCGCATCTTTTTTATCTGCCGTGCAAATTGCACCGCTTAGAGCGTCGCTATGACCACCTATATATTTAGTAAGCGAGTGCACCACTATATTCGCACCCAACTTTAGAGGATTTTGCAAATATGGAGTTGCGAACGTATTATCAACAACTACTTTTATTTCAGGGTTGTGTTTGTGTGCTATATCGGCAATTTTTTCAATATCGTTGATTTTTAACGTTGGATTGCAAGGGGATTCAAAATAGACCATCGTTGTGTTTGGTTTTAAAGAACTACGTAATTAGTCAAAATTATTAAAATCAATGAAATTCACCGTAACGCCAAATCTGGTTAAAACATCAAGCATTAATCCATGCGTATCGCCGTAGAGCGCAGTATCAGCCAAAAGATGGTCGCCGGCTTTTAGAAATGCCCACATAGTGGTAGAAATAGCGCCAAGTCCGCTTGCAGTTGCCACGCAATCTGTCGCAGATTCTAAAGCGGCAATTCTATTTTCAAGTATAGAGTTAGTAGGGTTACCAAGGCGAGTATAAAGAAAATATCCATCTCCGCTGCCTGACATCCCCGACATAATTTTTTCTGCCCGTTTTGTTAAATCGTCTATGCTTTCAACTTCAAATGTACTGACACGATAAATTGGCGCCGTCACAGAGCCGTATTGGTCGCGCAAAAATCCAGCGTGAATTGCCTGCGTACTTTTGTTTTGCGTTTTCATAGTATCCTCCAAAAAATTTAATCAACTATATATCTTTTGGCATAAGCAGGCAGAAAAAAATGTTTTACAATTTATTTATTTCTATTTCACGCTGTGTTTTATCCTTCATATTTTTTATCAAAACTCTACTATTTTCAAATTCTGTTTTGGCAAAAACTATTGTTTTAGCCGCCTGTATTTTATCGGCAAATTTAAGTTGGTTTGTTAGGCTTTTGCCATTTATGGGTCCAAAAACAGATATATCTTTGTTGCCATTAATTCCATCTCTTGTTATCTTTACGGCAAAAGCAAACGCTTCACTAAACAGCTCTTGATCGGCAATAGCCACAAAGATTTTTTCAGGACTTTTTAAATTCTCAAAAAAACCGACGCTTTGAGCCGCAAGTAAAACTCTCTCTGCTCCAAGAGCAAATCCTACGGCAGGCGTGTTTTGCCCACCGATTTCTTTAACAAGATTATCGTACCTGCCACCCGCTGCAAGAGCATCTTGCGAGCCCACCGCGTCTGAACGAACCTCAAAAACGGTTCTTGTGTAATAATCCAACCCTCTTACCAATCTACCGTTTACCGTAAAATTACAATTTGCTTTTTTCAGCAAAAGCTGAACTATATCAAAATTATCTTTACAGTCACAACAAAGATAGTCCGACATCTCGGGAACATCAGTAAACTTGCAAGAATCAATTTTACAGTCAAGAAGCCTTAAAGGATTATTTTCAAGTCTTCTTACGCAGTCTTCGCACAACCCTTCAACAGAGCTAAAATATTTAACTAAAGCTTCCCTAAAAATAGGTCTGCATTTTTCACAGCCCAAAGAATTTATATGAATATTTATTTTATTTATCCCCAAAGAAGAAAGAACTTCTTGGGCTAAAATTATAATTTCCGCATCAGCCGCGGGGGAAGAGCTTGCATAAATTTCAGCGCCTATTTGCCTAAACTGTCTATATCTGCCGGCTTGAGGTCTCTCATAGCGGAACATTTCGCCTGAATAAAAAAACTTACACGCAGGGCTTGAAACGTCCATTCTGTGCTCAATAAAAGCTCTCGCAAGAGAAGCCGTCGCCTCTGGACGAAGAGCAAGTTTTCTTCCCTTTCTATCTTCAAAAACATACATTTCTTTTTCAACAATATCGGTAGCTTGCCCTATTGATCTTGTAAAAAGAGCAGCTTCTTCAAATATCGGCGTTCTGACTTCTTCAAAACCCTGCCTTATAAAAATCTCTTTTGCTTTTTGTTCTAACAAACTTAGTCCTACTGCAGTTTCCCCAAAAATATCACGGGTTCCTCTCGGAGCCTTATAATTCATCTCTTTAAGTCCTTTATCTCTTGTATTTCTTCCTTCAATTGTATCTTTTTGCTATTCTTGTCCATTTCTATCACGCCCACTGAAATAATAAACTGAAAAGCCTGCTCAACGCTATGATTAGTATATATAATATCTTCCTCTTTCCTTAAAAACAAAAAACCCGTAGTAGGATTTGGAGTTGTCGGCATAAACACGCAAATACGTTTTTCGTTATTAACTTTTTGTTCTCCTGTTAAAAAAGCGACAGAATAAACATCTTTTGTAGGATAAGGGACAAAAACAACTTGCTTAAAACTTTTTTTACTGTCTTTACCGAATATAAAATTTACAAACTGTTTTGCTGCAGAATGAACTGTCCCAAAAATAGGAAGTTTTTCTATAAGTTTTTCAATTGAAACTAAGGTTTTCTTACCGAACGCCCTGTTTGCAATAAATCCGAGAATTATTATGCTTATCAAAGACAAACAAAAACTTGAGATTTTACCCACTACTTGTATCCAGTAGTTGTCAATTAAAAAATATTTTATGATGGGCAAAGTAAAACTGCTTACCCATTTAAAAAGTATCGCTATTACAAAATACATCAACCATAATGGAATTATGACTATCAACCCCATTATCATATATTTTTTAATTGAAACGCTTAGTTTTCCTTTGACGTTATTTTCTTCATTTTCCATAAACAAAATCCTTCCCCGCTTTTAAAAGTTTATTAAGTTTTGTCTGCGAATCTGACTCCGCATACACTCTAACCACAGGTTCTGTTCCTGAAAGTCTAAAACCTATCCAGTTGTTCTCGTCTAAAATAAATTTATGTCCGTCAATTGTTACATTTTTTTGAATTTTCATCCCGGCTATACCACTTGGAACTTTTGTCTTTAAAGTCTCTCTAAAAGTATCCTTCTGTTCAGCCTGAAGATGAAAATTAAGCCTTGACGTCAAAACCTCGCCCGTCAACTTCTTAATATCTTTTAGCAACTCTTTTATAGACTTCTTGCTCATTGCCACCGCTTCCGCCATTAAAAGACACGCCAAAATACCGTCTTTCTCAGGGACGTGTCCTCTTATTGTAAGACCACCGGATTCTTCTCCGCCAATTATAAATTTGTCAGGGTTGTTTACCATAATGTCGCCTATATATTTAAAACCTACCGGAGTTTCTTCCACTTCTACGCCTATCTTTGCGGCTAGCTTGTCTATAAGATGCGTAGTCATAACGCTTCTTGCAACAATTCCTGTCCAGTTTCTAGTTTTATTTAAATGATAAAGCAAAACAGGAATAACTTGGTTTGGGGTTATAAAAGTTCCGTCAGAGTCTATAATGCCAAACCTGTCGGCATCGCCATCGGTGGAAAAGCCCAGCTTATAAGATTCTTTTTTTACTAAATCTTTAAGCTCAGAGAGGTTTTTTTCCGAAGGTTCCGGAGCGCCTTTACCAAACATAGTATCTCTGTTTTTATTTATAGTAATATTGCGTATTCCAGCGTTGTCAAGTAATGCGTCTAAGTAGCCAACCGCCGTCCCGTGTAATACGTCCGCGGCTACTTTGATTTTTGACTTTTTTAAAGCTTTAAAATTTACCAGCTCTTTTATCTTTTTTATGTAAGCAGTCTGAGGATTGTGCAGTTCTATAAATTTATTTTTTACACCTTCGTCAAAAGGCATAGATTTTATATCTTTCGGCTGAATTAAAGAGCAATACTTTTCTATTTTTTGCGTTGTCTCGGGAAGAGCGGGACCACCCCACTCGGGAGAATATTTTAAGCCATTGTAGTTATAAGGATTATGGCTTGCCGTAAAATTGATGCCTCCTGCAAGTCCAGAATGTATTATGTCATAAGCTATTACTGGCGTTGGGGTGTTCCTTTTGCAAAGCAATGCTTTTATACCATTCCCAGCCAAGATTTCTGCCGCGGCTTTTGCAAAATCTTCAGACATGAATCTGGTGTCATAGCCTATAATTACAGAGATTTTGGCGCCTTGTTCTTTTAACAAATTGGCTATTGCTTGAGTGGCGACAGCTACATTAGCATAAGTAAAATCGTCAGCAATTATGCCTCTCCAACCTGACGTACCAAATTTAATCATAATTTTTCCTCAGTCAGAATCTAATATTAACTAATATGTACCAGTCTGGACTCCTATTATGTTATCAAAAATTAGGAGGAGAGTCTAATGCTCACATTTCCATACCAGCTGTTATAAAATTATATGGGCTTCTCTAATAATAGCAATGTCTTATAATTGCCGTGAGTTTGAAGATTAGCTTCTTGGCGACAATACAAGGCAAAAATGCTGTCTATCTTGACAAGTTTTTCAACACGGTAGCGTCGCCAAAGACCCGGTAAGAATATGCCTTGCGGTTTTTCTTAGAGAGACCTCTATACCTACTTTTGCCATTCTTTTATCTTTGACGAGTATTCTTCAAGAAGTTCCGACGCAACAGCTTTATCTTTAGCTTCCGCCCAAACATGGAATAATGCTTCGTCGGGAGCAGGGGTTAAAAGCACCCAACTATTTGTACTTATATGTATTTTTACGCCTTCCACCAAATCCGCTTTTCTGTTTCTAACTTCTTCCAACGCTTGACGCATAGTCTGACCTTTTTTGTCCCAAGGACACGGAACTGATTTATGTAATACTTCAAACGTTGGGATTTCTTCGCCTACTTTGCCTATTGTCACATTTCCTTTTCCCGTCAGCTCTAATATTTTGCCTATTGCGTACATTGCGTCAAACGCATTTTGAAATTCGGGGAAAATAAAGCCTCCCATACTATCGCAAACCAAAATTACATCTCTGTCATCCTCTACCACTGTTCCACTGCCGAAATTTGTAGCCGTTCTTTTTACATTTATGCCAAACTTTTTGGCTATTTCGTCTATAACAGAAGACGCATTTATCGGAACGGCTATCACGGCTCTTTTATTTTCCTTCATCACAAGATACGACACTATCATCATAGCCATGTCATCTCTGATAATTTTGCCATTCTCGTCAACTAAAAACAATTTTTCAGCACCCGTGTCAATCAAAAAACCCGCATTGGCTTTAACGGTTGTCACAATGTCGGAAAGCCTGTTTAAAGAGTCTCTAAATTCTTCGTATGATTTTGTAATTTTTGAAGCATTGGTAAACGCGTTTAACGAAATTACATCTATATCCATATAGCCTAGAATAGACGGAAATATTATTGAAGCTGAAGAATAAGCATAGTCTATTACAATCTTCTGCTTTGAATCTTTTATAACTTCTTCCCTAATCGCATCTAAATATCCCGTCTTATAATATTCTAAAGCCTTAGGCGGAACCACAATTTCGCCGACTTTATCCATACTTACTCTGTCAAAATCTTCCCTAAAAAACAGTTGCTCTATTGCTTTTTTTTGATTTAGGGATATGTCTCCGCCTTTTGAATTGAAAAATTTTATGTCAATTGCGCGCCCATCGCGAGGAGATTGCCTTATGTATATCCCTCCGGATTCTCCATCTCTGCCTATTTCATATCTCACTACGGGTATGGGAAGACCTTTCAGATCGCCAACCTTTATACCTGCGGATAAAAGCCCTGAGATTATTCCTCTTTCTATCATTTTTGTCGCGCGATGTTCGTCTCTTGACGTTAAAATATACGCCCCTTCTCCCGCAAACGCTCCATACGCCGAACCTATTTTTGCAGCAAATTCAGGCGTGATTTCAATATTCCCTAAACCGCTGATTCCGTAAGCACTAAATAAAGCTTTGTTCCATTTCTCACCCCATACTAAACTACTTGACACAATAGACCCGTCTTCTATCACTTTATTAGGCCATATTTTTAAATTTGTTCTTACAATTGCATCGGCGCCTATTATGCATTCGTCTGATATAACAGTCCTCTCTTGAACTACCGCTTTGTAGCCTATTCTTGAAGACGCACCTATAACGTCTTCCTTTACTTGAGCTTCTGTGCCTATAGTTACATTATCCCACAAAACAGACCCTAGGACTTCGGCACCAAAGCCAATCTTTGATCCAGAACCTATTACTGAAC
>JAISDY010000098.1 GCA_031264425.1 Endomicrobium sp.
CTCAGGATATAACGCTCAAATTAGCAACTCTTGCAAGAAGTTTCTTCCATTGTCCTGTTTCAAACAAAACAACAAGTTTTAAATCGTTCCCAATACCATTTTTTTCAATAATCTTCCCTTTTCCAAAAATGGGATGCGAAACAATTGTTCCTATTTTATATGGACTTGAGTCTGAAGTGGGAGTATAAAGAGGCTCGTCTTTAGTTAATTCGTCATTATAATTGTACGAATCTTCGTTTCTGTACGAAATTTTTGCTCTTGAAAAATTATTATAGTGTTGGCGGTTAGACGGCTTATTCCACTTTATTCTATTAAACCCTTGATTAAAGTTTTTAATGTTTTGTTGTCTTTCAATAGCTTCTTCCCTAAATCCTGCTTCAGTGATAAATCTTGAAGGCATGTTCCATTTAGTTTTGCCATAGACAGTTCTCTCTGTAGCCCAGCACAGGTAGAGATTTTTTATAGCTCTTGTCATACCGACGTACATAAGTCTTCTTTCTTCTTCCAACTCTTGAGGATTAAACGCGGATTCCCCTATAGGGAATAAACCCTTTTCAAGTCCGCAAAGAAAAACATTTTTAAACTCTAAACCTTTAGCCAGATGCAATGTCATTAACGTGACTTTGCCTTTAGATTCGTCTAAAGAATCTATGTCGCTTATCAAGGTTATTTGCGTTAGGTATCCTGCAAGCGATTTGTCGGGAGAGCGTTTTTCAAAGTCGTCAATTGCCGAAACCAATTCTTGAATATTTTCTATTTTTGTTCTGGATTCAGGAGAGTTTTCAACTTCAAGATCTTTTAAATATCCAGAATGCAGTATAACTTTTTCCGCCATATCCTTGATTGAAGTATTATTTTTTAAATCAATAAAACCTTTTATGAGAAGAGAAAAAGATTTTAGAGCCGCAACCGCTCCTTTTGTTAAATTTGCTTCTTGAACGGAGTCAATTGCTTGCCAGATAGATATATTTTTAGTAATTGAAAACTTTTCTAATGTTTCTACGGAAGTTTTTCCAATTCCCCTTTTAGGGATATTTATAATTCTTTTAAAACTTATATTATCATTGGGATTATGTATGAGTTTTAAGTATGCCATAATATCTTTAATTTCAGCGCGGTCATAAAATTTTAAAGTTCCGACTATTACATACGGAAGCCCCTCTCTTCTAAAAGCGTCTTCAAAAGTACGCGATTGGGCGTTTGTTCTGTAGAAAACCGCAAAATCAGATAAGTTATATCCAGAATTCATACTTTTTAGAGATATTAAGTCAGCGACTTTTGCCGCTTCGTCATTTTCCGTCGCAGCGTTTAGCACGGACACTGTTCCGTCATCAGGGTTTTGTGTCCACAACTGTTTTTTTACTCTTGCGCCGTTATGTCTTACCACTTTGTGAGCGGTTTCCAGTATTTTAGGCGTTGATCTGTAGTTTTGTTCCAGCTTTACTGATTTGGCGTTAGGATAATCATTTTCAAAATCCAAAATATTGTTAATATCGGCGCCCCTCCATGAGTAAACCGACTGGTCATCGTCTCCAACTACGCATATATTCTTGTTTTTTGCCGCAAGGAGTTTTGCAAACATATATTGAGCATGATTTGTGTCTTGGTATTCGTCAATCATTATGTACTTATATTTCTCTTGGTAATGCTCTAACAGAGCAGGATATTGTTCTAATGAAACAACCGTACGCATTATTAGATCTCCAAAATCTAAAGAACCCGAATTTTCCAGTTTTTTTTGATAGAGTTGGTATATTTTTGCAATGGTGGTACCCATAAAATCGCCGTCTTCTTCAGCTTGTGCCGCCATGTCGGAAGGGGTTTTTAAATCATCTTTTGCGCGGCTTATTTTATCCGCAATACTTGATATTTTAAATTTCTTCTCGTCAAGATTCAAATCTTTTAAGCAGTCTTTGATTACGTTTTTTTGTTCTCCGAAATCATATATAAGAAAGTTGGGATTTAACCCTATCTTTACAGCTTCAACTCTTAAAAAATAAGCGCAAAACGCATGGAAAGTTGATATCCATACTTTTTCGCCCATTTCATGGGATAGTTCTATTACCCTCTGCTTCATTTCTGTTGCGGCTTTATTGGTAAACGTAACGGCTAGTATTGACCAAGGAGCAACTCCAATAGATAGCAAGTACGCTATTCTATGCGTTATCACTCTGGTCTTTCCAGTTCCTGCGCCAGCGAATATTATTAATGGACCTTCAGTACATAGTACTGCTTCTTGTTGGTTAGCATTTAAGTTTTTAGTTAATATTTCTTTCATAATGAGCGGTATTATATCATAAAAGAGCCTTTTAAAGTTTTATTTGTATTGCAAGAATTTCGTTAAATTTAAAAGCTTTAGTTATTTTACGGTTGATATATATAGCGAAAGTTTAATAAGAATTTTAGTATAATTTAAAATAACTTCGCACAAAAAGCCACACAGTATATGGTGGTTAATAAGATTTTTGCAGTATCTTTTATTTATGCTTCAAAAGATATAGTTAATGTATATACGAAATTTAAAGAGAGAGCCGACTGGATTATCTCTCAAAGAGAAAAAGGAGTATTAGATAATATTGAAGTGAGCAGTATTGTGGCGTATAATAAACATTGCGTGCTATATGAGCAGGAAGGCGCTGATGTAGGGTCTGACTTGTATAGAGACAGAATTGCAAAATACTACAAAGTGAATTCTCTTAAGCCAGTATAAACAGCCGATAAAATAAAAAAGTTGAAAGAGCTGAAAGAATTTATGGATAGCAAACTGAATTAACGGGAGAGAAAATGGATATTTTACTTGAGAGAAAGAGCGTTCGCAAATATACTAAGGAAGACGTTAAAAAAGAGGATTTAGAATATATTTTAAAAGCAGGGCTATCTGCCCCTACTGCAAGGAATTCAAGATGCGTGTCTTTCCTTGTAATAAAAGATAAAGAAACTCACAAAAAACTTGCGGCTGTCCATCAGGCTACTCAGATGATTTTACAAGCGCCTTTGGCTGTTTTGGTTGTTGGCGATAAAAATTTGGTTTTTCAAGATTATTTGCCTCAAGACTGTGCCGCAGCCACTGAAAATATTCTTTTAGCCGCAACGGCAAAAGGATACGGCTCTGTTTGGTGCGGAATATACTCAAATAAAGAGAGGTCGGAGGCAATAGAAAAACTTTTGAATCTTCCTGAAAATATAAAAGCGTTTTCTCTTGTCGTCATAGGAAAATCTGACGATAATAATCCGCCGAAAGATAAGTGGGATCCGACAAAGATTAAGTATGAGGTTTGGAAATGATAAAACAAAAAGTAACAACCGCTTTAAGCGATATAATTGCTAAATATTTGGAATCTAAAGGCATAACAGAAAAGGTTAATTTTACGGTAGAATTTCCGCCGAAGAATATTGATGCGGACTTTGCAACCAATGCCGCTATGCTTATAGCTAAAAAAGTTAAAATAAATCCTAAAGTTGCGGCTCAAGAAATAATAGACATTGTATCTAAAGAATTTACAAATCTTATAGAAAAAGCTGAGATTGCAGGCGCTGGGTTTATAAATCTCCATGTTAAAAATAGTGTTTTGTATGCAGAGTTAAAAGCGATTCTTAAAGAAAAAAATAAATACGGAAGCATGGCGGCAAACAACAAAGAAAAAATTTTTGTGGAGTTCGTTTCGGCAAATCCGACCGGTCCTCTGCACATAGGGCACGGAAGAGGAGCGGCGATAGGCGATTCTATCTCAAGGATTTTAAAGCATTTGGGATATAACGTTTCAAAAGAATATTATTTAAATGATGTTGGCAATCAAATGCTTGTTTTGGCGAACTCTGTTGAAATTCGGTATAAGCAGCTAAAAGGCGAAAAAATTGAGTTCCCTGCAGATCATTATCAAGGAGACTACATAGTTAATATTGCCAAGAGGCTTATTACGGAAGGCAAGAGGTTTGAAGAAATAGATTTTAGAAGAGAAGCCGTGAAAGATATTCTAAAAACAATAGAAGAAGATTTAAAGGATTTTGCCGTTGAGTTTGACAATTGGTTTTCTGAAACTAAGATTGCGTCGGTTAAAGATAAAGAAGGCAAAAGCGAAGTTGACAAAGCTTGTCAATATCTTCTTAAAAAAGGCGATGCTTATGAAAAGGACGACGCTTT